>JAGLDQ010000001.1 GCA_023145535.1 Cocleimonas sp.
TTTTTTGAAACAGGTTCATTTTTATTTATAAATAAGAAGTCTTTTGTTAAGATCGATGTTTTAATATCTGCTTTCGGTGGTGTTGAGGCATAATGTACTTGTCCCTTATCGTCTTTCCACTTGTAAATTTTTGCCTCTGCTATTGACACTAATAGAAGAGAGAGTGAGATATAAAATACAGAGAATGTTGTTAACTTCATGAAACTATCCCTTAATCGATTGTTATTATTATATTTTTCGATTGTGATTTTTTGAGGAGGTGAATTAGGTCAATCGGCTATTATTAAATCCTTTATTACACTGACTTTAAGTGTGTCATAGGCATCAAGCCAATTTCTGTGATTGATACTCTGAGTATATCAATGGTTAGGTGAATGCATTCTGAATGCATGAAAAATTATGAACGTTAGAGATACTTTATAAAACGCAGTACTCTTTTTTATTTGCACCTAATCACAGTATTAATTTCTCATTTATGATCATTCCTTATAATTAATACTGATATAAGGGCATAATCAAAGTTTCTGTTATGGTGGCGTTTTTCAGCAATAGCCATTGAATATGAACCCCAGCCCCACTGAACTTACCGTTTCAGATTTGCTAAACTTACGCAATAGTCATCAAACGTACCTGCTTCTAGACATACGTGAAACAGAGGAAATAATGGTCTGTACCTTTCCTAATAGTGTACATATCCGTATGCATCAAATCCCATCAAACTGGCAAACGTTACCACAGGATCAACAGATTATTGTTTTTTGTCATTATGGAACGCGTAGTCGTATGGTGGTTGAATTTTTGCATCAGCAGGGGCTGACTAATGCAATTAATTTAGCGGGTGGTATTGATGCATGGGCTATTGAGATTGAACCCACAATGGAACGGTATTAATAATGTTTGCTAAATCAGATCGTTTACCGAGCAAAGAACAAGCGCTATCAGGCAGAAAGACGCAAATGCCTGTCTGCAATCAACACTTTATTCATCAGCATCCACTTCAAGCACCTTTTCCTGAGGGCATTGAAGTTTTGATGGTGGGTATGGGCTGTTTTTGGGGAGCGGAAAAAAGTTATTGGTCGTTGGAGGGAGTATACTCCACAGCCGTTGGGTATAGTGCAGGGCATACGCTAAATCCGACCTATCCGGAAGTCTGTTCGGGGCAAACCGCGCATAATGAAGTGGTGTTAATTGCTTATGATCCACAAAAAATTAGCCTTGAGCACTTATTAAAAAATTTCTGGGAAGGGCATAATCCAACCCAAGGTATGCGACAGGGGAATGATAAAGGCACGCAATATCGCTCAGGCATTTATTGCACTACAGAAGCACAATATCAACAGGCTCAAGCATCGAAACTACACTATCAAAGTAGGCTAACGGATAAGGGGTACGAGGCAATAACGACTGAAATTATAATGGCTGAACCCTTTTATTACGCGGAAGATTTACATCAACAATATTTAGCAAAGAATCCTGCGGGCTATTGTGGCTTAGGTGGAATTATAGGCTTGGAGTACTTAATCAATGACTAAATCAGTGTTTGACAATAGCTATGCCAAATTGCCGGCGAAATTTTACAGTGAGTGCAATCCAACATCCGTTGCTAGTCCTAAATTAATTAGTTTTAATCAAGCGCTTGCCGATTATTTAGGGTTGGATGAGTTACTGTTAGAGAAACAAGCCGATGTATTCGCTGGTAATACTCTTTTGTACGGTGCAAAGCCAATTGCAATGGCTTATGCAGGGCATCAGTTTGGGCATTTTTCGCATCAGCTTGGTGATGGGCGTGCGACTCTTTTAGGTGAAGTGATCGGCAACGATAAAGTACGTTATTATATTCAGTTAAAAGGCTCAGGGCGAACCCCTTTTTCCCGTGGTGGTGATGGTCGCTCTGCATTAGGCCCTGTTATACGCGAATATTTATTGAGTGAAGCAATGCACCAGCTTGGCATTGCAACCACGCGTGCATTAGCGGCAGTGACGACAGGCGAGGAAGTAGCCCGTGATCAATTGGTTGAAGGGGGTATTTTAACGCGCGTGGCAAAGGGTTTTGTTCGAGTGGGGACGTTTGAGTATTTTTCAGCACGTCATGATTTTACGAGTATTAAGCAATTAGCGGATTATGAAATAAAGCATCATTACCCGAAAGCAATGCAGAAAGCTAATCCTTATATTGCTTTGTTTAGTGCCATTGTTGATCGCCAAGCAGCACTCATTGCGAGTTGGATGAATATTGGTTTTATTCATGGTGTAATGAATACCGATAATATGTCAATTGTGGGCGAAACCATTGATTATGGCCCTTGTGCTTTTATGGATGCCTTTCATTATCAGCAAGTTTTTAGTTCAATTGATGGACAAGCGCGTTATGCCTATCATAATCAGCCACACATAGGTCAGTGGAATTTAACCCGCCTTGCCGAAGCGTTATTGCCATTATTCAGTGATAACACGGGCGATGAAGAAAAAGACACAAAGGCCGCAGTAACAATCGCAGAAAATATTTTAAATCATTATGCTGATTGCTATAAAAGCTATTGGCTAGCAGGAATGCGGCGTAAATTAGGCTTATTAGATGAGCATCCACAAGATCAAGCATTAGCGCAGGAATTGCTTAATTTAATGCATGAAAATCAAGCGGATTTTACCTTGGTCTTTTTCTATCTTTCGCAAGAAGATAAGCAGAATGCGCTAAAGGCATTATTTGCACAGCCAGAAAATTTAACAGGCTGGCTAGATAAGTGGCAACAGCGATGTGCATTAGAACATTGCTCTGTTGATGAGCGAAAAGCAGTGATGCGCCGCACCAATCCCGTGTATATTCCCCGCAATCATCAAGTCGAAGCCGCCATCCGTGCCGCCGAAGATCATCAGGATTTTAGTGTTTTTCATGCATTGCACCAAGTATTACAAACACCTTATACTTTACAGGCGGATAAAAAACAGTATCAATTACCACCCAAACCAGAAGAAGTTGTTCAACAAACATTCTGCGGAACATAAGGATTAATAAATCAATGAAAGTAGCCATTATTAGCGGCAGCCCTCGGCATCACTCACAAAGTTTTAAAGTAGCAGAACATATAGAAAAAACATTGCTAAGCAATCAGCAAGCAACGGAAACCTATTTGTATAACTTAGCGGGTAACCCATTACCCCTTTGGGATGAAAGCATTTGGCAAGGGGATCAGGAATGGAAAGACCGCCTAGCACCTATTTCAAAAGAGCTAACATCAAGCGATGCTTTTGTTTTTATCGCGCCCGAATATCATGGACAAGTTCCCGCAGGATTAAAGAATTTTTTCTTAATGTGGAAACATGAGTTATCCCATAAGCCCGCGTTAATCGTTAGTGTATCATCCGTCGATGGGGGGTCTTATCTTGTGGCAGAACTCCGCATGAGCAGCTATAAAAATAATCGTATTTGCTATATTCCAGAGCATTTAATTATTCGTAATGTTGAATCAGTGTTAAATGAAAAAACAGAAGATAATGATGAGTCAGCGGATCGTTATTTTCGAGAGCGTATTGATTGGACGTTGGGTATATTGCATCAATATGCACTTGCATTAAAACAAGTACGTGAGAGTGGTGTGGCTAATACGGATCGTTTTAGTAGCGGGATGTAAAGAAGGGTGATCGTTCTATTTTCAAATGCTTTAAAATGGAAATACTTATCCTGAAGGCAGGTTATAATATATTTTCACAAAGTGCCTCGATTTCTAGTCATTAGGCGATTAACTTGCTTGTATATTGGTCAATAGCTCAATATCAGGCAAATTGTCAGCGACTTGTTGGTAGGTATCAAATGTCTCAAGTACTTTAATAACGAGCGATAAAGGTTCAGACCATATTTCCGCTAAATCAGCTTCGCCTTTGGTCATAATTGAAAAAGCCAATTGCTCTTTCGGTGGAGTGAATTGTGCCGAAATACCCGTTTTATTGCCTCTAGCATCGATGCGATACCAGCCAAATTCTTCTAGATAGACTGCATTCAGCCCGTGTAAGCAGAAGGGAGGCACATCGGTAATGGTTAAGCGTTGATAGCATAAACCAGCGGGGATATTATTAGCGCGTAGTAAGGCCGCTAGTAAGTGACTTTTGGCATAGCAGTAACCTGTTTTATGCTTTAATACATCAGAGGCTTTACAAGTGATGGGGTTTAGTTGGTCATCATGACTGTGTTTAATTTCATCACGTACATAAATGAAGCAAGCATTCGCTATATCCAGCGATGTGTTTAAACCCTCAGCCAATTGCTTGGCTTTTTGGTTGATGCTGGGAGTCTTCCAGTCGATGATTTGGGTTGATTCTAGGTATTTATTCATAATCGTTTTGATTGTTAAATGGATACCTATTATCTTTTGCATAAAGGCTGAAGACAAGGAATTCGATCGGGCATTGTGTCTTCGACCATGGAATATGCAAAACTTCATCTATCCTATCCATTAATGAGAATTTTTGAGACGCTATATGAAAATAGATAACTTTTTAAACACGCTAAAAGCAACACCCGATACGATTGAATTTGACGATACAATGGCTGTCATTGAACAAAACTATCACTTTACAGAAACGGCCTTTACTAATGGCGCGTTAGCTAATAAAGCAGGGGAAAATTCAGGCTCTTGTCAGCTGTTTTCTTTTGCACAATTACAAGGGTTAGATCAGCAGCAAACACTGGCCTGTTTTGGGGGGTATTATCGTGATGAGGTATTGCAACACCCTGATGCTGATAATCATCAAAATATCCGCAATTTTATGCGAGTCGGCTGGAACGGTATTACATTTGATGGCGAGGCTTTACAGCCTAAATAAAAGGAGTGAACACTTTAGTTTTTTATAAACTCCATTATAATTTCGTGTCCACACAACAGAGTAAATTCAGCATATGTCAGGAAATAGCTACGGTAAATTATTCACAGTGACTTCTTTTGGAGAGAGTCACGGCCCCGCCATTGGTTGTATTGTTGATGGTTGTCCGCCTAATATGGCGCTTTCAGAAAGTGACATTCAAGGTGATTTGGATTTGCGTAAACCCGGTACGAGTCGCCATACGACACAGCGTCGTGAACCGGATCAGGTTCAGATTTTATCGGGAGTCTTTGAAGGGAAAACGACGGGTACACCGATCGCATTGATTATTAATAATGTGGATCAGCGTTCTAAAGATTACTCCGATATTATGGATCGTTTCCGTCCGGGTCATGCAGATTATACCTATTATAAAAAATACGGTTTTCGTGATTATCGCGGAGGAGGGCGCTCTTCTGCGCGTGAAACGGCAATGCGTGTTGCCGCTGGGGCGATTGCGAAGAAGTATCTTAATGAAAAACATGGTATTGAAATTCGTGGTTATCTTTCGCAATTAGGGCCTGTTAAGGCGGAGCAGCATGACTGGGATGAAATTAGAAATAATCCTTTCTTTTGCCCTGATGCCGCTAAAGTGCCTGAAATGGAAGCTTATATGGATGCTTTGCGTAAAGAAGGTAACTCAGTTGGTGCAAAAATCACAGTGGTAGCGTCTCATATTCCAGTCGGCTTAGGTGAACCCATTTTTGATCGTATTGATGCCGATATAGCACATTCGATGATGAGTATTAATGCATCTAAAGGGGTTGAAATTGGTGCGGGTTTTGACTGTGTGACGCAAAAAGGTACAGAGCATCGTGATGAAATCAGTATGGATGGTTTTGATGGTAATCAGGCGGGGGGGACGTTGGGTGGTATTACTTCAGGACAAGACTTAGTGGTGCATACGGCATTTAAACCCACCTCTAGTATGCGTATTCCTGGCAAAACGGTGAATCTTGATGGAGAGGCCGTCGAAGTCATCACTAAGGGACGACATGACCCTTGTGTCGGTATTCGCGCTACGCCAATTTGTGAAGCGATGTTGGCAATTACTTTAATGGATCATGTGATGCGACATCGCGCTCAGAATATAGATGTGACGACTGAGCTTAATGATATACCAGCCTCTCTTTAAACTTAAAAGCTTGCACGCAAAGCATGACGAAGAGGCCGGTATTAATGAGGATAATCAGCCGTGATCAAGCTTCGTTTTGCAACCTTTATATTGTGCGGCATAAGTACGAGCACGCCGTTTTACTTTCTTCGCTGTTTTCATTAGCCATGCTTTTTTACGGTAACTTTTGCGCCTATAAGCGCCCCAGCCTTCATGGTAATTCAAATATTGATGCTGTGCATTATAGCGAGATATTTTATTGATTTTATTTGTTTTATTAATAAACCATCCCATGAAATCAATCGAGTCTGAAAAACTACTACGACTGGCTAATAGGCTATTCGTCTCGGTTTTATAATCATCCCATGTGAGATCCAGCGCCTGAGAGAAGCCATAAGCTGAACTTTTACGTCCGATGGGGATAATCCAGAAAAGAGTACGCATGGGGGGAGTGGCGTTTTGGCGAAAGGAGCTTTCCTGAAACATCATTGCCATAGAGACAGTGATTGGCATATTCCATTTGTTGCTCGCTTTCTTTGCGGCGCTATACCAGTGTTTCTTTTCTTCAAAAATATCACAAATATTATGTGCGTTGCGAGGAGGCTGGTCGCCTGATAGTAAAGCCCACAGCAGCCATCCAGCAATGCCGACAAGGGTTATTTCAAATAAAGTCCGTTTCATATGAAATTAGGTTGATTTAAGTACAATAATAGAAAACATCGTTGCTAAAGATGTCATGGATACCAAAAAAGGATTATTAAGAAGCCAAAAAGCTCTCAGCCCCTTTAATACGCATTAGTAAAATATCTTCAAACTCATCAACAACCGAGTTAACAATAGATTCGCGTGCTAATAACTTGTCAGACCAAGCCTGTAGGTTTTCTCTTTCGTCCAGTAAGTCTAGATTGTAATGCTTTTTCAAAAAGGCAAGGCGCATAAATAATGGCGCGACAGATATATCCATCATTGAGAAATCATCACCATTAAACCATGGGGCATTGACTTTGATTTTATCCAGTGTGGCTAGTTGTTTGTTAGCATCAAGAATAACGTCGGCACCCGCTTGCTTTGTTTTACTCATCATTAGCTTGAAAAATGCCATATAAAGCGGTGAGGTAAACTCCATCCAAGCTCTGTTTTGTGCTTTTTCTAATGGATCAGCAGGATGTAGCGAAGGAGGATTCACCTCATCTAGATATTCACTAATAATGGCCGATTCAAAAAGGACTTTGCCATCAACTTCTAACACAGGTACTTTACCGGTTGGCGATAATGCTAAAAACCATTCAGGTGGCTCATCAAGGTTAATATAGGCAATATCAAAATCAATGTTTTTTTCTTTTAGTAAGATAACGCTTCGCTGTACGAAAGGGCAGATTTTAAAACTGATGAGTCTTGGTTTTGCCATTATATAATTCCTAGTGGTTTTTTAGAGAATAAAAGTGTAGAGATTTTGGTCTGGACGAGCTGTATTGTCAATTAGAAATATCGATGTCATTCATTAGAAAAATTCGTTTTAGCCTCTCTTTCATCCATTTAATAGACGGATGTAAGGCGCAAATTTTTTTAGACCGTTTTTAAGTCATCAATAATTTAGGGTAGGATCATTGCGCCTTTTGGCTAAATAGCGAATACTCATAAGCCCAGTCTCGTTAAAGTGAGCAATACAAGGCAGGAAGGTCTTTATTTACTATTGCAGTGAACAAAAGAAAAGTTGATACTCTGCCCACTTCCAGATAAATCTAAGAGTTAAATTTTTGCTTCTTAAAGAAAGAGGGATAACAATCAAAATGTTAACGGATACAGAGTTACTACAATACGTTCCAGAAGAGGGTTACTTAAAAGACCGTGTTATTTTGGTAACAGGGGCAGCTGATGGGATTGGCAGGGCAATTTCACTCGCTTATGCGCGTTATGGAGCGACGATTGTTCTCCTAGGAAAGACGATTAAGCCTTTGGAAGCTATTTATGATGAAATTATTGAAGCGGGAGGGGCTGACCCTGCGATTTATCCGCTGAATATGGAAGGGGCGAATGTCCATGATTATCAGGAAATGGCGAAAACGATAGAGAAGGAGCTAGGGCGTTTGGATGGGATTGTGTTAAATGCGGCTTGGTTGCCTGCGTTTATTCCGTTTAAAGCGTATGAGATTGAACTTTATTCTAAGACAATGACCGTTAACCTTCATGCAAATTTTTTAATCACACAGTCTTGTTTGCCATTACTTGAGAAGGCGGAGGACGCGGCAATTATTTCGTCATCACATCGGTCTAATAAAGCGTATAACGGTGCATTTGGTATGGCAAAAGCGGGGTTGAATGCGATGATGGATATTGTTGCGGATGAGTATGATGGAGAGGATAATTTTATTCGCGTGAATAGCATTGACTCAGGAGCATTAAAGACGCAAATGCGTCGTTTGAATTATCCGCTTGAAGAGATTGAAACATTGGCAAACCCAGAGGCGATTGTTGGCCCTTATCTTTATTTTATGGGGGCTGATGCGGGGAAGCGTACGGCAGAGCATATTCAGTATGATCGTTTGCCTGCGGATGCGAAATGGAATGGTGACAAGTAGAACGCTAATAGTCAATGAAACAAGATAATATTTTCTCCACTCTCAAAACACCAGTTGATTTTAATTTTGATGCTGCTGTTGTTGATGTCTTCCCCGATATGTTGCGTCGCTCTATTCCTGGCTATGAAAATATAATTAGGATGCTCGGTGGTCTAGCGTGTGGTTATGCACAAAATAACACCCGTATTTATGATTTAGGTTGTTCCTTAGGGGCGGCTACTTTATCCGTGCATCGACAGACTAGAGATTTATCGCTACAGCATATTTGTATTGATAATTCCGCCGCAATGATTAAGCGTTGCGAATCTAAATTAAAGCGCCATATGCCGGCAACTTCAGTTGAGTTGATTTGTGATGATATTCAAAAAATCAAGATTGAAAATGCCTCTGTCGTATTGCTCAATTTTACGCTTCAATTTCTCCCCAAAGAAGCACGCTTTCGTTTGCTGAAAACTATTTATAATGGTTTGCTTGAGGGCGGTGTGTTGATACTTTCTGAAAAACTTATTTTTAATGATGAAGCGGTGAATCAGCAGTTTATTGATTGGCATCATCAGTTTAAGCGCGCAAATGGCTATAGTGATTTGGAAATTAGTCAAAAACGTGCCGCAATAGAAAATGTATTGATTCCTGATAGTTTTGAAACGCATCAAAAACGCTTGGCAGATGCTGGGTTTACACAAACGCTACAATGGTTTCAGGCGTTTAATTTTTCTTCACTAATTGCTTTAAAATGATTGAATTTACTCCTTTATACAAACATCTACAACAAACAGAGTTAGCGGATTGGGCCACTGTGTTACCTTCGCAACTAGAGACCGTTTTTAACGAGCGTTTTCATGGGAAAATGGAACAATGGCGTGATTTATTAGCCAGTTTGCCTGAAATTAGCGCATCAGAAAACACGTTTAATGCAGATAAAATCCATATTGGTTCTAGCCTAGATTGTGATCAAACAACACAGCAGCAACTAAAAAAAATACTAGAACAGTTTCTTCCTTGGCGCAAAGGGCCTTATGAATTATTTGGACTCCATATTGATACGGAGTGGCATTCAGATTGGAAGTGGCAGCGTGTTCAACCGCATATTGCACCACTTAAAAATCGTTTAGTGTTGGATATTGGTTGTGGTAATGGCTACCATATGTGGCGTATGTTAGGTGAGGGCGCGCGGCTTGTGGTTGGTGCTGATCCTAGTCAGTTTTTTCTTTCCCAGTTTCATATCATGAAGCATTACGCGGGGGCTGATTTACCCATTCATTTATTGCCCTTAAAGGGTGAAGAGCTGCCCGCCTTTACGCGTGAATATCGTGGCAAAGGATTTGATACCGTTTTTTCTATGGGTGTTTTATATCATCGTCAATCCCCCATTACGCATTTGCAAGCGTTACGCTATTTTCTTCGTCCTCGCGGTGAATTAATCTTAGAAACCTTAGTGATTGAGGGCAATGAGCAGCAGGTTTTAATCCCCAAAGACCGCTATGCAAAAATGCGTAATGTCTGGTTTATCCCGTCACCTGATTTACTTACACGTATGCTAGAGCGTGCAGGTTTTGTTAATATTCAAGTGGTGGATATTAATCAGACAACGGTGGAGGAGCAGCGTGTAACGGATTGGATGTCCTATGAATCTTTGGCTGACTTTCTTGATCCTGATGATGCTAATAAAACGATAGAAGGCTATCCCGCACCTAAACGAGCCATTGTTATTTGCAATGTTCCATAATAAAAAATAAGCTGATTTCTTTAATGTCATCACTTCTCTACGTACCGCCTTTCTTAGGCTAAAATATCATCGAAAATAATAAACTAAGGTTTTTCTTTCGATTGCTGTGACTGGTTGAATAGTCAATATGTTCGTCAGGTTTAGCATCTTTTGATAATTCAATTCCCCAAAGCGCCGTGACGGTATTTGGTACCAGTGAGTAGCGCATATCAATAATTCGCAGCGGGTTTGTAGGATCAATAGAGAGAAAATCATCGGAAAACCAGCGAAAGCGTTCAATATCTTTTGCTTGCTGAGAGTTTGTGTCTAGCCAAGGAAAATCGCGTTTTATATCTAATTTAGCTAGTGTTTCACCTTTCCAGATTTTTGTTTCAAATAAACCCGCTTTTACGGCATCAATATGAAAATTTCCTTCTGTTTCATAAATTATTTTCCAAACAACGAGATTGGCAAAGCTGGGTTTGGCTTTTAATCGTATGGGTAGATGTCCTCGATCTTTTGCTAATTGTGCGCCAAGCGTCAGTGCGCGTTGGTGCTGAAGATAGCCCAGTGCTAAATAAAAGCACATCCAAATTAACGCTATATTCACATAGTAGCGGTTGTCTTTTTTAAAAGCGAGATAGATCAAGAAGAGTAAAGGAAGGGTAAAAAGTGGATCAATGATCGATATAAATGACCACGAAAAGCGTTCGTTACTCAGTGGCCATAATAATTGTGTGCCATATGAGGTGCAGCCATCAAGTAAGGCATGTGTTGCGAAGCCAATAACGCACCAAAGTAGGGTTTGTAAGTAGCTTATATGCCAGCGTTTTCCTAGCAGGGGGTAGAACAGTAGGCTACAGATTAACCCGCCAATGGGAATGAAAAATAATGAATGGGTGAAGTGACGGTGGAGTTCTAGCGCGAGTAATGGGTCTGTTGATGAGCGGATTAACACATCAAGATCAGGTGCCATCCCTGCTAATCCACCGATGATAATGGCTTTGCCGAGTTGTTTTGATTTTGCTTGGGTTTGCGCGAATAATGCGCCGAGTGCGCCTTGTGTTATTGGATCCATAGAGAGTTAGTTTTTTAGGTTGCCCACCTATTTTAAAAGAATTTAACCACAAAATACACAGCCTATACAGAAACTTGGACGGGTCTGTGTTTTTAGCGGTTCAATAAAAGATTTTAAACTGAATGCCGAATCACATCAAAAAAAGCGTTTTACTGCTTGATACTTCGGTGCTTTATGATCAGGTTGGTTTAGATGCTCTTTAAGTCCCCAACTGCCATAAAATTGGTAAGTTTTAGGTGCGGAGAATAATGTCATTAAACTATTACCTGTAATGCGTCCCCAATTTTGCAAAAATTCAATATACATTTTTTCCATTGGATGAGCGCGATTAGCGCCAATGAGATAGGGGTTTGGATGATCGCGTGTTGAGCGTGTTCCTGGTGCGAGTAGATGCTGTCCACCCTCATAGGCGATTAGTTTCACTTTGTATTTTTTTGTGATAACCATTTGCTTTTCAAGTCGATCATAAACACCCTTCATTGAGTAGGGGTTTTTAGGGTCTTTGAGCAACTTGAATACATCAGGTACGGATCGAATTTGTTTTAATAGGGGGTAATGCACGTAGAAGTAGGGCGCTATTGCATAGGCATCAATATGTTTGTAGGTGTTATTATAGTTTAATAATATCTCTGTCATTCTGATACTAGCGGCAAAGCCACCTAATACACGGGTAAAGCGTTGATGTCCGCCGTAAACCTGCTCCCAGATACGCATGATCTCCACACTGCGCTTGGCATAAAACTTATGCCCTGCTTGGGCTCTATTTGTATCAAGGCGTTGTTTTATCCCCATTGTTTTGGTGTAACGCGCCTGACTGAATGCGTTATTCCACGTTTCATTGGTGTATTCAATATAAGGCTTTAAATGAGGGCGTAAATGTTTTTTAACATAGCGCGCATATTGGCGTATTAGATTATTATCGGCGGCATGCGGCATATTAAACCAAGGGGTTGCATTAAGTTTATTGGCAAGTTTTACCATGACTTCAAGGGGTGCGCCACGGCGACCTTCTTTGCCCGCCCATGTTGCTTGCGTCATACGTGGCATACGATTCCACGAGGTCACAGGGTTACGGGTAATGCCTGACATATTCATAAAACGGATTACTTTGAAATTACGCATAAAGTTTAGATAATCAGGATTGAATAGGATTTTATCGTAATGTTTTTCAAAGGCGAGGTAATTGTTACGACAAGAACGTGCATTTGGGACGCGTTTGTAAGGATTATTAGCACAGATGCCACCTGGAGGAAGCAGGCGTATATTACGTAAATAGTTTTTAGGGTTGCTTTTAATAATACGGAGTGTGACTTTAAAGAATTTATCCCCCCCTGCACGTATTTGGATGATTTCTCTGCCCGCTGATTGACTAACCAGTTTTGCATCATCGCCATACGTTAAGGTGCCTTCGCCATCATAGAGAACGGTGTAATTTCCATCAGGAATCGTGCCCGCAGGTAACCAGTGAATCAAATTAGTGCCAGCTACGCCGCCATTTAGATTGCGAGGCCAACCATCATGGTCATAGGCAATATTGCCATGGGTTAAACGTCGTGATTCATCAAAGGGTAAGGCTTGTTTGAATAGATTGAGGAAAGGCGCGCTGGAATCAACCTGCATCACTTCATTGGTATTAATACCAAGTAAGGGTTTGCCGGCGGCATAAAGATTGGCATGAGTGAATAGCGCTGATAATAAAATAATAATTGAAGTGAAAGGTGAGAAAGCAGTGAAATTCATTCGGCTCTATACCTGTTTTAGTGGGTCAATGATTTTATAGGAGAGTGCAGATGTCACCCTACACACCTTTAAAAGTCGATGAAGTGTGCAGGGTATTTCTGACAATGGATAGTCAACACCCTAGATTTTATATACGCAAGCACTTTTAGCCTCCTCGATATAAAGATAGGCGAAATAAAAGTGTAGTTCAAATCTATTTGATTTTCTTGTTATTTTCTCTTGCTGTTTTTTAGCGATGTTTTATGGGGCGACTTAAGCTTTTGACGGTATTCCTGAGATTTAGACATTCGGGCGCGTTTTTTGGGAACATCAAAGGGGTTATCGCCAGTTTTAAATTCGATACGAACTTGTGTGCCTTTAAGCTTTAACGTTTGGCGGAAATAGTTCATTAAATAGCGTTTATAGCTATTGGCGATGCGCTTTGTTTGGTTGCCATGAATAACAATCGTAAAGGGGTTGCTGCCGCCTTGATGTGCATAGCGCAATTTAATGCGTCGGCCACTACTAATCGGGAGTTGATGTGTCTGAACTGCCGTTTCGAGCATTTTAGTCATACGTGCCGTTGAGACTTTCAACATGGAAGAGTCATACGCTTCATGTACGGATTCAAATAAATGACCCACGCCTGTGCCATGAAGTGCAGAGATAAAGTGGCGATCTGCAAAGTCTAAAAAGGGGAGCTTTACTTCCAGTTTGGTTTTGATTTGATCGCGTGCATATTCGTCCAAACCATCCCATTTATTAATCGCTAAGACGAGAGAGCGACCAGCATCTAATACTAAACCGAGTAAATGGGCATCTTGATCGGTAATGGTTTCATGTGCATCAAGCAACATAATAACGACATGTGATTTCTCAATAGCATCCAGTGTTTTGATAATGCTAAATTTTTCAATCGCTTCATTGACTTTGCTTCGACGACGTACCCCTGCCGTATCAATCAAGGTATATTTTTCGCCATCACGTTCAAAGGGAACAAAAATACTGTCACGGGTTGTACCCGGTTCATCAAATGCGACCACACGCTCTTCGCCCATTATGCGGTTGATGAGCGTAGACTTTCCCACATTAGGACGACCAATAAAGGCAATGCGAATGGTATCAAGGTAACTATCAAATTCTTCCTCTGCTTCGTCATCATCAGGATAATTATCCAGCAAGGCATTAATCATTTTGGTAATGCCACGATTTTGTGTTGCTGCGATGGGGAAGACATCAGCAAAACCAAGCTGATAAAACTCCGCACAAGCTTGATCAGGATCGACGGTATCAATTTTATTAACGAGCAAATAAACTTGTTTACCTTCACGGCGCAAACGTCTGGCGACTACATCATCTGCGGCCGTTAACCCTTCGCGGCCATCCACCAAAAACATAATGACATCCGCTTCATCGACGGCCATCCATGTCTGTGCAGCCATATATTCATCAATACCAACATCTTCACCTGTCAAGCCACCGGTATCGATCAATAGGTAATCTCGTTCGCCAACCACGCCTGATCCATATTTGCGATCACGGGTTAGCCCAGGATAATCCGCTACGAGGGCATCACGGGATTTGGTTAAACGGTTAAAAAGTGTCGATTTGCCCACATTAGGGCGGCCAACTAAGGCAAATACAGGTTTCATAAGAGGGTATTGGTCATTGAAAGCAATAAAGCGGGGAGAATAGCAAATTTTATGGCTTGGTGTGCTAGCGAATACACGATAATCGTATCTAGCTTGAAAAAAGACTGATTTAGCTATATATATAGTCCTAACTTTAACCTTTTATGGTACTTATTCAATGCCCTACCTTGTTAAGAAAATTATTGGTTTTCTTCTATTAGCTGCAACTGTTGGTCTCGTTTCGATTCAAGCTTTAATTCATACCTTTCAATAACCCACTTTGAGGATTTTTTATGTCTAGTGCAAGACGTTATTCGCCAGAGGAAAAGACGCTGAATAAAGTTAAATATGGGTTGAAAGGTTTTTTACTTTTTGTACTTCCCATTCCATTACTTATCGCCGCCATTATATCATTAATACGGGGTGAAATGATGCATACGCTCGTGTCAGGGGCGGCATTTGCGGGCTTTATGGTATCAGCGATGATTGCGCGTGAGGGCTTTAAGGGTGAAGGAAAATATCAACGGCATCGTTTTGCCAAAGCACCTAGTACACCGTTTAAAACGATCGCGGCGATGTTTCTGGGGGTAAGCACAGGGTTAACGGCTTTGTTTGCAACCGGTGATGGCTTTTCTACAGGGCATATCTTTAATAGTGTTTTATTAGGTGTTGCCGCCTTATTAGGGTTTTATTTCTCTTATGGTTTAGATCCACGCAAAGATAAAACAGGGGGAATTTCATTAAGTGTGAGTGCAGATGAGGTCTTTGAAGCATTAGAGGCCGCTGAGATTAAGATAGCGGGGATTGAAGTGGCAAGAAAAAATATCAATAACCTAGAGCTAGATCAGCATTTAAGAAGCATTACTAAAAAAGCGCGGGGTATTTTAGAGACCATTAAAAATGATCCTAATGACTTGGATCGTGCGCGTAAATTTTTGACAGTTTATCTTGATGGAACACAGCGAGTAACGGAAAGCTATGCAAAAACTCATAGTAAAGAGGCAACTACCGAAGCGCTCGATTCAAATTTTAGGCGTGTCCTAAACTCAATCGAAAAAACGTTTGATGAGCAACAAGAAAAACTTAAAGAAAATGATCGCTTTGATCTTGATGTTAAGATTGAGGTGTTGGAAACGCAATTAAAACAAGAAGGTGTTGTATAAAAAACATCTCTCATCAGGAGGTGTTATTGTTATAAAAACAAATATGATACTTTTTAAACTATAATAAAACTAAGTCATTAAATGAGGAAAAAAATCAGTATGTCAAACCAAACAAAAACCGCTACAGCCACCGGAACAGCCGTTATTCCTGGAACAGAAATTGCGACAACACAAACAATGAATCAAGAACTTGTTGCTTATAACCAGATCGACGCAGGAGAAAAAAAAGAAGTGGATTCGATTCTCGGCGAAATTGATATGAGTGATCGTACTAGCATTATCTTTTTTGGTAGTAAAGCGCAGGAGCAGATGAGTACCATTTCAGAGAGAATGCTGGAAGGGGTACGTAATAAAGACCTTGGTAGTGCCAGCACATCATTGAATGAAATGGTGGTTGCGATTAAAGGGTTTGATATTGATGAGTTAGACCCTAATAAAAAACAAGGTTTTTTTGCTAAACTCTTTGGTAAAGCCAAGCCCATTGCGCTTTTCATGAGTCAATATTCAGATATTAAAAAGCAAATTAATGAAATCACCGATAAAATGGAAGGGCAAAAAACGCAACTATTGACGGATATTGTCTCTCTGGATAAGTTGTATGAAGCAAATTTAGATTTCTTCCATAAACTGGAGCTTTACATTGCGGCTGGTGAGGAAAAACTAACTCGCTTGGATCGTGACAGTATTCCTGCACTGCTTGCTGAAGCAGAAGCGGATAGTGAGGACATGCTCAAAGCTCAGGCGATCAGAGATTTACGGAGTGCGCGTGATGATTTAGAGCGGCGTTTACATGACTTACGTTTAACCCGTCAAGTAGCAATGCAAAGTTTGCCGAGTATCCGTTTAGTACAAGAAAATGACAAAACACTCATCAATAAAATCAATTCAACACTGATTAATACCGTTCCATTATGGAAAAATCAGCTCGCGCAGGCGGTGACCATTTTCCGTATGAGTGATGCCGCTGAGACGGTAAAGCTGGCCTCAGATTTAACCAATGAGTTGCTGGAATCTAATGCGACCAATCTGAAAAATGCAAATGAAGAAGTAAGAACACAGATGGAACGTGGTATCTTTGACATTGAATCCGTACGCAAAGCGAATGAAACATTGGTTGCGACGATTAATGACAGTTTAAGAATCGCGGATGAAGGTAAGGCGGCGCGTGCAGAAGCCGAGACAGAATTGAAAACACTGGAAGGCGAATTGCGTCAGGCGCTTATTTCAGCGAAGGCGAAAGCAGACAAAGTTGATTAAAGCACGGTAACTAGAACTAATAGCAATAAATGGAGTGCCATTATCTAATCGCAACATGTTCTGATAAAGCAAGGCAAGAAGATGGTGCTCCCACGATGTGTATATTATAGGAAACCAATAGAATGAGTCTTTGGGATAAAGTATTTGGTGAGTTCATTGATATAATCGAATGGACAGAAGATAACCCCGATACAATGGTGTATCGCTATGAGCGTTATGGCAATGAAATAAAATATGGCGCAAAACTTACCGTGCGCGAAACGCAAGTGGCGGTCTTTGTAAACGAAGGGCAGATAGCCGATATACTAACACCAGGGTTATACGAGCTAGAAACTAAAAACCTACCCATATTATCAACGTTGCAGCATTGGGATCATGGATTTGAAAGTCCCTTTAAAGCGGAAGTTTACTTCTTTAATATGCGTCAGTTTACCGACTTAAAATGGGGAACTAAGAACCCTATTATGTTGCGTGATAAAGAATTTAGCATGGTACGTTTGCGTACTTTTGGAAGTTACTCTATCCGCATTAATGATCCTAAAAAATTCATGATGGAAATTTTGGGAACAGATGGGCATTTCACCGTAACCGAGATTAGTGATCAATTACGTAATATTATTGTTTCTCGCTATACCAACATTCTGGGAAAATCCAATATTCCAGTGCTGGATTTAGCGGGTAATTATGATGCCTTAGGTAAGTTTATTACCAAGCGTATATCCCCTGAGTTTGATGATTATGGTTTAGATCTTACGAAAATCTTGGTTGAGAATATTTCATTACCATCCGTCGTTGAAGAAGCGCTTGATAAGCGTACCAGTATGGGCATGATCGGTGATTTGGATAAATACCTTAAATATAATGCGGCGGAATCGTTAGCATCTGGCGCAGGAGATGGCTCGGGAACAAGCGCAATGGCAATGGAAATGGGAATTGGATTAGCCGTAGGGCAGCAAATGAGTCATGCGCTACAGCCAAAACAGGCATCCGAGGGAGCAACACATGCCGCTCCGCCACCTATTCCTGGAAATCGTTGGCATGTCGCATTAAATGATGAGTCAACAGGGCCTCATTCCATTCCGACTATCAAAGGAATGGTGCAAGAAGGGGTTATTGCGGCGGATACTCTAGTTTGGAGTTCTGGAATGGCAGAATGGCAACCAGCGATAGAAAATTCAACGTTTAAAGTATTTTTAGAGCAGGCCAGTGAGAATCAGCCTCCTCCAGTGCCTAAAAAAGCGAATTAACAAAAATAATCTGGTCGGTGTCGTTTTGCGAAACCGACCATAAACTTTCCTCTGACGCTAAAAAATATCCCCTTTCTTATTATGACCACTCTAAATATCCCTATGCCAGATGACTGGCATTTACACCTCCGCTCAGGAGAAATGCTGAATAAAGTATTACCCTATACCAGTTCACATTTTGCTCGCGCTATTATTATGCCTAATCTGCCATCACCTGTGATCACAACAGCAGATGCAAATAACTATCGACAAGAAATCATCGATAATCTTCCAGAAAATCATCATTTTACGCCTTTAATGACGCTGTATATGACAGAGAGTACTGATCCAGACGATGTACGATTAGGTTATATGAAGGGTGAGGTACAAGCTGTTAAATTATATCCAGCTGGTGCAACCACTCATTCAGATGCTGGCGTAAAAAATCTAGAAAAAATCTATCCTGTGCTTGATGTTATGGAGCAGATTGGAATGCCATTTTTAGTTCATGGTGAAGTCGTTGATCGTGATGTTGATATTTTTGACCGAGAAGCTGTCTTTATTGAAACCAAGCTAATTCCCATCAGGCAGCGTTTTCCTCATCTTAAAATAGTGTTTGAGCATTTAACCACGAAAGAGGGGGTAGACTATGTACTTTCTAGTAATGAAAATACGGCAGCGACAATCACACCGCATCATCTCGTTATCAATCGTAATGCGATGTTGGTCGGTGGAATTAAACCGCATTATTACTGTTTACCCGTAGCAAAACGTGAATCACACCGATTGGCGCTAAGACAAGCTGCAACCAGTGGTGATGCCCGATTTTTTTTAGGAACAGACTCAGCGCCGCATTTAATAAATGCTAAAGAAAGCGCTTGTGGGTGTGCAGGAATTTTTAATGTCGCCAATGCAATCGCCGTGGTAACGCAGGTTTTTGAAGATGAAAATACATTGCCAGCGTTAGAGAAATTTTTATCATTAAATGGTGCGGCATTTTATGGACTTGCCGTTAATGATAGGCGGATTGTATTAGAGCGTTCAGAGCAGTGTTTGCCAATACCTGATAATATTAAGCTAGCAGAGGGAGAGGTGACAGCATTTGACCCAATGATGGATGTTTATTGGAGAGTGAGAGGATAAAGTGGTTTTCACATTAAATCAGTTACGTTATTTTTTCACATCAACGTTAGCCTTTCTTTTCTCAACTTCTTTAAAGCGTCCAAATTGTTGATAAGACCAGTCTTTATCAAATGCATTCTCTAATACATATTGGCAAGAATAGAGCATTCTTTTCTTGCGCAATAAGGCATCTGTTTGTAGTACTTTTCTCCCTTTTTTATCAAAAAATACCAGTGCAGGATAATGCTGGAAATTTAAGTCTTTTACCCATTGTGCGGGTGTTGTCAAAGATTTATCAGGTTTAGTTAGCTTTGTTTTATTATCATCTGCATTAAATTTAACAAACTTAAACTGTGTTAATACCTCTTTAATGGAGGCAGTCGGTAGAATGTTTTCATAAAAATCAGTGCAGTCTTGGCAATTGTTTTCTTCAAATAATATAACTAACGGTTTTGATGATTGTTGAGTATGTGTGAAGTCGACTGTTGTGTTGTTGAATAATGCTTTTGCAACGGTTTCTTCATAAAGCCCTGAAATTAATTGGTCTGCTAGGCTCGGTTGATAAGCTTCTTTTTCCTGCTCTTTTATATAAGTGTGAAGATTTTTTGTCTGGTAATGTTCTTCTGATACATAGTTTAAAATATGTTTGAAATTCTTCGGAGATTGATAACCAATGGCTTGAAAAATGGGCTTGCCTTCTTTATCGTAAAAAATAAGCGTTGGGGTAAATTGAACGCCTGCTTTTTTAGCAAAGTCTTTAGCAGCCATTTCCTCACCACTAAAATCGACGATTTCAACATCATTAAAGATTTCTAGTCCAGTGGACATGAAGTTTTTTTGTACCTGTTTAGCTATATCGCTATCACCAAGACTTAACTTAATAAATTTATCACAGTAGGGACACCCTTGGGTGGTAAAGAGGAGGAAGGCTCCTTTTTTTTGATCATCAACCGCATCCGCTAAATCTTCTTGATAGTTTAAGAAATCACTTTTATGAAACCAATCGGGGTATTTAATTTTACCAATAAAATTATCATCAAAGCGATCTTCATAAACTGTTTTTAAATCAGTAGCAAGACTTCGATTGGGTTGAGAAGACAGCTCTGCTTCTTGTGTCTCGAGTTCTGTTGTTTTACTCGAGGTGGTTGATATTTCAGATTCTTTTTGTAACGCTGTCATGCTGTCGATCTCTTTAGCATGAGTAATACCGCTCTGTAACATCGTTAATATTAGAAGTAGTAAAAAGGGTTTTACTACTTCCTTCCTTATAAAGATGCTCGATATATAAAGCTGAAACATAAATCCCCTTATCTGTTTTTACTAATTGTTGTAAATCCTACTTGAAGCCAATCTTGTAAGCCGCCACGATACCAGTGTAGTTTGTTGGCAGGGTATCCTAAGATAAGCAAGTTTTTAATCGTATTTGAAGCCTGATTTCCCCACACTCCATTACCAAAGATTAGTAATTCTTTAGCATGAGAAAAATCCCATTTATTTTTACTTAATTGTTCAGCACCTAGTAATACAAACAGTCTTTTTATTATGGTTGACTCTATTTTATTATCAAAAAGAGGATAGGGTAAATTAATAGCGCTTGGTATCGTTGATTGTGCATGCCAAGGGGGAAGTCGTCCATCAAGCAATATTCCTTTTCCTCTAATGGCTTTATCACTAATGAAATTAAGTAACTCTAACTCACCCACCACCCCTACCATTGGTTTTATTTGAAAGGGTTGAACGCAAGAAGGAGGACAAATGCGAGAGGTTTTAGCAAAATTATTTGTCAGGCGATGCTGTGGATTTTGTTCTCTTTCTATGCGCACCATTCTCCCTTTATGAATCACATCAAGATGACGAAAATCTGTCGTTATATTGATCTCAGGTGATTTTTTTGGTATAGGTGCTGCTTCTGTTGTAGAAAAAAGTAGAATAAAAAAAACTAGACTTAATAATAGATGAATAATGTAATTTTCGCTGATCTTTAGATCACACTTTATAAAAATTCCCTTTTTAAGTATATGTTGCATGATTTACTCTCCCTGTCACTTAAATAGCCTAGTCTAAATGTTTCAGTCTTTATAAATAAACATCGCATGTTTTTTTATATCGATTGATATATTACTAGGCACCTGCTGAATTTAGCTTTTATTTTGCTATTTTTTTAGCCTGTTTTAGCGATATTTTTTAAATTCCTATCAAAAATAGGTAAATAAAAACTATTTCATAGTAGCTATTATGTATAGTAATAATATTAATTTATATCAAGTAAAACCTGAATTAATTAACAAGTGTGTATTTTTTTATCAAAAATATAAATCAGGTAAAATTAAGGGTGTTAAATATTGACAGTTAGATAGCATAGAGTGAGTTAAGAAAAACAATGTTTGGCTTCATTAAGTCTCTGGCAAAGTAGCGCTATGGCTTTTTGTGGTTTTTTTGGAGAGAGCAATGCTAATGAAAGGAGCTTTTTTTAGGCTGTTGTGATTAAATTGAATGGTAGAAGAGTTGAAGTATATTTTATATTGACAATTCCTCTTTCTGTAACCATTTTATGAAATGGTTACTTTTGATTTTTTTGGTAGATTGTTGACATAAAAAAGGTCGCGATAATGCCTATAAAAAAACCAGATAGGCCAAAGATAATAAGGTTCTTTACTCATTTTTTTTGAAAATATAATACGAGCGAAAGAAAGTATTTAGTAACAAATGTTATTTGTTACGCATTTTAAACTGCATATAGTAATAAATACCCGCGCCAATAAAGCCACTATACATACAAAGCTTATGTATTTGCTCAACGCTTAAAAGTCGCCAAAAATTATTTTGTTGTGTCAGCGGATAAAATGGCATTACATCTGAGTGCATGATGCTATCTAAAAGCACATGACTAAACGTGCCAATAAAGGCACTAAAAAAAACAACCCACCAAGCGATTTTTATTAGATTATCTTTTTGTGAGAGGCCAAAAATAATCAATCCAATTTCGGATAAATACTTACCTGTCAGTGCAGATACAATGGCTAATAAAGTAGCGCCAACATAAGTATGTGAAAAGCCGTGGAGATGTCCCTCACCAGTGATGATAACGATCAATGGCTGAATATCCATGACAATCTGCGCCCAGCCGAATACCATTAAGCTAAAGCTTCCTTGAAGTAGGGCTTTGGTGAATATCCCAATGCCCATATGGAAGGGGGTGAATGGCATTGTTTTCTTATTATTCCTTACCTGCTCAACGATTATGTTGTTTAAAGCTTGCTTCTAGAGGACTTATAGCTTTTTTCCTTCAAAAAGACTGACCTCAAGTGATTCGGTATTGATACGATCAATACAGCCTAAATTGACTCTGTATTGATCTGGCATACGAAATGTTTGGTGAAATGGATAGATACCACACTTCTTACAGTAAAAATGATGAGCGGTCTTATTGCCAAACTCGTAGAGTCCTAAGCTTTCTTTCTCATTAATATGAATGGTTAGTTCTTCTGGAGGGATAACAAAGTCAGTCATGACGGCACCACGGCGAATACAAAAGCTACAGTTGCAGCGCAAGCCGGTTTTAATTTCATCATGCTTAAATGAAAACGTTACATTTCCACAATGACAGTTTCCTTTGTATTCATTCATCATTTATCTTCCTTTTTTAAGCTTCAAGTTTTACGTTCCCAAGTATCCCGTAATCCAATCGTGCGATTAAACACCATTTTATCGTT
>JAGLDQ010000010.1 GCA_023145535.1 Cocleimonas sp.
GGTGGTAATAGCGGTGGTGGACTTGATATAGGTTCTATCCTTGGTAATATGCAATCAGGTGGTATGGCAGATCTGGCTGCATCATGGTTGGGTGATGGTGATAATAAAGAAGTTTCTAGTAGTCAAATAACAGATATTTTTGGACAAGATAAAATTTCTGACTTCGCTTCTAAGCTTGGCTTAAGTGAAGATGAGGCGGTTGGCGGATTACGTGATGCGCTTCCTGGAATGGTTGATAAAGCTAGTAGCGGTGGGTCTATATTAGACTCTATCGGCGGTATTGAAGGGGCTTTAGGTATGGCCAGCAAAATGTTTGGTCGTTAAAAGCACTTAATTAGTTTTTAAAAAGCCACCTGTTTAGGTGGCTTTTTTTATGGAAATAAGTAGGGATAACATGAGTTTCAATACACTATTCAATCTTTTTTTTGCGGTTGCTGCATTTGCTACTGTATTTTTTATTGGCTATATTAGAAAAATATTAAAGCAACGCAATACCCTTTTTGTCAATGCAGAAACCACAACAGGTACTGTGCTTTCTGTTGCACGTAAACAAAGCCTAAGTCTGCCTATCATTGAATATGAGAATAACGGAAAAACCATCCAATTTACCTCAGCGGTTACTGCTGAAACGATTAAAGAAGGGCAAACGGTAGAGCTACAAATAGCCGCCGATGGTACGGCGCGTATAAAATCATCCGTGAGTAATTTTATGCTGCATATATTGAGTGCTTCAATGATCATGTTTTTTGTGCTGGGTTGTTTGTTTGTTTATGATAAATTTCTGTAATGACTCTATTTTTTTTGATTTCTGTTAAACTTCGCACTTTTGCCTTTGTTACGTATACATTTTTACTATGAATTCCGATCTAAACAGACTACAACCCTACCCCTTTCAACGCATCAATGAACTAAAAGCAGGTATAACACCCTCTGCGGATAAAGCATTGGTTTCATTAGCCATTGGCGAGCCAAAGCACCCAACGCCAGCGGTTATTCTCAATACGCTCTATGATAATTTATCAGGTATTGCTAATTACCCGTTAACCAAAGGTAGTGCAGAATTACGCTTAGCGATCGCTACTTGGCTAATAAAGCGTTTTCATTTGCCTCAAGACTCTCTTGATATCAACACACAAATAGTACCTGTTAATGGGACGCGTGAAGCATTATTTGCTTTTGCCCAAGCTGTGATCGATCGCACGCACAACGCCAAAGTATTAATGCCAAACCCTTTCTATCAAATATACGAAGGGGCGACTTTATTGGCAGGTGCAGAACCTATTTATCTCCCTTGTCGTGCAGAAAATGGTTTTAATCCCGACTTCGATGCAGTCGATGATCAAACATGGAATGACTGCCAACTAATCTATCTTTGTAGTCCAGGTAATCCAACAGGCGCGGTCATTGGTGTAGAGCAAATGAAGCAATTGTTA
Organism: Cocleimonas sp.; assembly: GCA_023145535.1. Taxonomy (GTDB): domain Bacteria; phylum Pseudomonadota; class Gammaproteobacteria; order Thiotrichales; family Thiotrichaceae; genus JAGLBW01. The sequence continues at coordinate 1,434 of JAGLDQ010000010.1, forward strand.
CAATTGGCAGAAAAACATGACTTTATTATTGCCAGTGATGAATGCTACTCAGAAATTTATCCCGATGAAAATAATCCACCCGTAGGGCTATTAGAAGTTGCAGCAGCAATAGGTAATGTTGACTATAAACGCTGTGTCGTATTCCATAGTCTTTCCAAGCGCTCTAATGCGCCAGGACTACGATCAGGATTTATAGCCGGTGATGCAAAAATATTAACAAAATTTTTGCTCTACCGTACTTATCATGGGTGTGCGATGCCACCACCAACACAAGCCGCCAGTATCGCCGCATGGAATGATGAACAGCATGTGATCGATAACCGCGAGCAATATCGTCAGAAATTTGTAGCTGTACTTGATATTTTATCGCCAATAATGGACGTGAAGCAACCCGATGCTAGTTTTTACCTCTGGGCAGGAACGGAAATAAACGATGAAACCTTTACGCGTGAAATCTATGCCCAGCAGCACCTTAATGTTGTTCCAGGTAGTTACTTATCGCGTGAAGTCAATGGGCTCAACCCTGGAGAGAATCGTATTCGTTTAGCGCTTGTAGCGACATTAGATGAGTGTATTGAGGCGGCTAATCGGATTAAGCAGTATATTAATCACTGATCCTTAAAGGATCAGCATCTCTACGGTACTTTACTTTTCAGTGAGCCTAAGAAGAGTAGGGTATCGTTAGAAGTCATCAATTGATAAAGGTACAGCTGTTACTTTATCTCGTCTTTAAAAATATCTATTCGGATATTTATCTATTTAAAAAGATAAAAAAATACTAAAAATTATCTAGAAAATATTAAAAAAACAAATATAAACAATGATTTAGGTTTTATTTTAAATAGCTGGCACGCTTTATGCATTATTGCTAATAACTAAATAATTTGCATGATAAACAAAGTGTGGTTTTCAGTTTTTCATTTGTTTGAATCCACCTTGGCGCACTGCTTACCCGTTTTATTCTTATTTAATGGCGGGTTGTTGTGGGTGTGTACCTATCGAAATTATTTAGTGTAGGTGAAAGCCTAAGCTTGCCTTTTCATGGTTGATTTCATTAGAAAACAGGTTCGATTCCTGTATTTGGCTCCATGCAGATGTTCTATGGCAGAACAATAGCCTTAAACGCTATCGACCCTTTTTGTGGGTCAGCGGGTTCGACTCCCGTCTGTGTAATAACTGTAGCTCATTTGGTAGAGCAGTAGAGTCATAATCTATTGGTAGTTGGTTCGATTCCAATCAGTTTACTGAGATGTCTACTCGTTAAAATAGGGCAACACTTTCCCAGTGTTTGTAAGTTATAAGCAATAAAACCTGTGCTGTCTCAACGCGCAGACTGATTGCGTTAATAGCCAATGAGCATTTGACGTAAGGCTCAATCATAGTGAATGGATGTTATTGTTTCAACGATAGTATCCCCTCAATAGAAGCGACGGTAATGTAAACGTTATTTATGCGGGCATGTTCAGCATAGGTGACTTAAAACATGAAATTTCTTCATGAGATGAGTGTTACTTCTTTGCTTATGTTCGTAACCCAGTCGTCTGTAAAGGCAGCACTCTTATTTTTTAGAAGGAGAAAAACATGTTTATTAATACCATCATTACTGATTTACAACGTGGTTTACTATTTTGCAATGGTAGTTTTGAAAAAGTATTAATGCCTGGAAAGCATCGCCGCTTTTCTATGGGGAAAACATATGATTGTGTTAATCACAGCATTACAGACATTAAAGGCGTTACTATTGATAAGAAGATGGATCAATTATTAACCCTCTACCCAGACCGTTTTGACGCGCATCTGGACATCATTGAAACCAAGGCGGATGAAGTCGGTTTGGTGTATCGCAATGAGCGTTTGGTTCATCTTATTTTAGAGAATCAAAAAATTGCGTATTGGAAAGGCGTAGGTTGTCCTAACGTAAATATTATAAATATTAAAGAGCAGCCCATCTTAGATGAGGTAACAGCAGAAGCGATTATGCGCTTGAAGTCTATTGCTAAAGTGCAACGTTTTCAGGTGAAGGAAGGGCAAAAACTATTAATAACTCGCCAAGGACTCTTTGAAAGTATCTTGGATACAGGCCGCTATTATTTTTGGAAAACAGATGATCAGTTTAAAGCGGAGAGTTTTGAAACCAGCAAAGTAAAGTATGTTTGTCGTCAAGACTTATTAAGCTTTGCAGAGAGTAATCCAGAAAAAATGCAGGTACATATTCAGCGCTGTGATACCGCAATTAATGAAATTGCACTGGTTTATCATAAAGGTGTACTTGTTAATTTTATACCGCCTGCAAAACAAGGTTTGTATTGGAAAGGCACTGATGTTTTAACAATAAAAAAGCAGGAGGTGGAGCTAGGTGAAAAGGTCAGTCGTGAATTATTGCAACAAATTGAAAATAATACCGCAGGTGATGCGTATCATGATTTGTTAAATCATATCAAGCTAGATACTGTTCAAGAGCAACAGATAGGCTTTTTATTCGTGAATGGCAAGCAGACGCAGCAAGTTGAAGCAGGACAGCATGGTTGGTGGAATTTTGACTCTGTTTTGAACGTAAAGCATTTTGATTTACGCTTGCAAAATATGGAAGTGAATGGACAAGAAATTCTAACCAAAGACCGCGTTAACTTACGCATAAATCTATTGGCAGATTGGAAAATTATTGATGCACCCGTGGTTATGCGTGAGTTAGCAGATCATAAAGAACACCTATACCGTGAATTACAATTAGCATTACGCACCGTTGTTAGCACCAAAACACTGGATCAATTGTTGGATGATAAAAACCTGTTAAACCAAGACATCATGAATATTGTCAGTGATAAGGTGCAAATGCTTGGTTTAGCGCTGCGTACTGTGGGCGTAAAGGATATTATTTTGCCAGGTGAAATGCGTGATATTTTAGGTCAAGTGGTGGAAGCGCAAAAAATGGCAGAAGCCAATCTGATTAAGCGACGCGAAGAGACGCAGGCAACTCGTTCTTTGCATAATACTGCCAAAGTAATGGAAGGTAACCCCACCCTATTACGCTTGAAAGAATTTGAAGTATTGGAAAAAATTACTAGCCAGATTGATACATTGAATGTGTATGGTGGTTTAGAAGGCGTGATGAATAATATGGTGAATTTTACAGATCATCAGCCTCAGCAAATTTCTAAAGATAGTTAACGTCTAAGAACCTTTCTTAGTCTTGCTATTTTCGCATGTTTTAGTCGCGATAGCGGGGTTAAGAGCAGGATACGGATAAAGATTAAGAGCAAAAAAATGAAGGTTTTACATCAGATCGATGGTTCTTCTGGCGAAGGAGGTGGACAGATTTTGCGAACCTCTCTTACCATGTCAATGGTGACAGGAATACCCGTGCAAATCAAAAATATACGCTCGGGTCGTAATAAACCAGGCTTGCAAAACCAGCACCTTGCTTGTGTGCATGCTGCTCAAGCAATTAGTAAGGCAACCGTTCATGGTGTAAAGAAAAATTCACAACAGCTTGTTTTTCAACCCAATGCAGTAGAGGCAGGAGAGTATCAGTTTAAAATAGGCACGGCAGGGAGTACTGCATTGGTAATGCAAACAGTTGTACCCGCTTTAATGCTGGCAGGCAAAGAATCAATACTTCATTTTGAAGGAGGGACGCATAACCCGTGGGCGCCTAGCTTTGATTTTATTGCGAATGCTTATTTGCCAATGCTCAAACGTATGGGGATTGATATAGAGGTTAAAATAGATCGTTATGGATTCTTCCCGCATGGAGGAGGACGCTGGTCTGCAATAATAAAAGCAAAGACCGCAATGCAACGCTTAGAGGTGTTAGAGCGTGGCGACTTATTAAGTCAGGAAGCGGTTATTAGCGCTAGCAATATAGCAAGCCATATACCACAACGAGAAATTACAGCACTTGCTTCTCTTGACTGGCCTAAAGATGCTTTTAAAAGTGAATGGGTAGAAGCCATTGGAGCAGGTAATATTGTTTCACTGCGTTTGTTTTATCAAAACTGCTCAGAGGTCATTGAAAGTATTGGTAGAAGAGGGCTTCGAGCGGAGAAAGTTTCAATGATAGCCATCAACTTATTGCAACAATATCTCAGTGCAAAAGCACCGATTGGGGAGTATTTAGCAGATCAATTATTATTGCCAATGGTGATTGGTCATGGGGGTGTTTTCAGAACATCAAACCCATCATTGCATACCTTAACTAACAAGAAAGTGATTGAGTCTTTTACGGATCAGATATTTTTGTTTAATAAAATTGAAAAGGGTATTTGGGAAATATCGCTGTAAAAAGTTTAAAGAAAGAAATCTCATGGGGCTTGCCCAAAAATGGCTATCCGAAAGTTCTGGTTGACCGATGAAATCAATCAAATCGGCGTAAGCTCGGTTGCTTGCGGTTGAGTAGTCGATTGGAAAGAGTTTTTTTTAACCTTTGTAGCCCGTATGAAACCTAAGCGGAATACGGGCTACAAAAAATATAAACGATTTTTCTGTTCGTTCTATGGGCAAGTAATATCAATAGTGGTCTCTTGGTAGTTTTGATTAGTGGTGAAATTTAATGAGATTTTATTGCTACTGATTTTCTGGAATGTGCTAATGCCACCTGTCACATTGATAGAAGAAGGGTTGCTACACTTTGTCGTGACTTCCATTTTTCCTTCTCCTGTAAATTGAAACTTTATATCCTCACCATTGCCCGATAATGAAACCAGTGTGCTTCGGCTTGGTAGTTGGTTGATATGCGTTACAGAGCGTGGCGTACCGAGATGGATTTTATAAACACCACCATCTTGATCTAGAAAGACGCTATTGTTGTTATAAGCGTACCAGTTATCAACGGAGCTAATAGACTGTGCCTTATCAAGTTTTAAAGCAAATTTTCCTGCATTTGTGGCTTTTACTTTAGCTGTAATCACACCATTTTCAGTAGAGAGTTCAACTGCTGATTGTTTGAATGCTTTTATGCGCTCGGCGAAATCTTTGCCTGTAATAAATTCACTTCCAAAGGTTTTTGCTTTAGAAATAAAGCTTTCGTACATATCTAAGGTATATCCTGCATTATCGGAGTCACTCGGGCCATAATCATGCCAAGGCCAGTGAATAAAGGGTTGTGCTGCATGTTTGGCAAGTGCATCAAATTCATTACTCCAAATCTGCTTCGCTTCAGCTGCGCTACGCTTTTGGAATCCTATTAGGGTAAAGTCAAAAGAGATATTAGGGCTAAGATAAACTTTGCTTGAATCAGCATTTAGGAATCCAAAAGCATTGGGGAATCCCGAACCTACCGCCGCATAACCCCCACTTAAATAATCGACATGTGAGATTATTTCTAAGGATGTCGCAAGATTTTCAGGGTTTCCTGGAACGGCTGCACCTATATTTTCTAATCCCATCTCTTTTTCAATAATAGCGCGTGAATCAGCAAATTGAAATTTAAGCTGGCTTGCATTTAATTCGTTGGTCTTCGATGGATGGGTGTAAGAGTGAGTTCCTATTTCATTGCCTAGTTGAATATATTGTTTGTACAGCGGCGCTGATATGTTCCAGTTGGTAAATTCATCTTCTTCGGGGCGGTTGCCTACGTTGAGATAATAAGAACCAACAAAGTCATACTCCTTTTTCCATTTTTTTAATAGCGTTAATAATGGGCGTTCAACAGTTTCTACCTCACTGGCAAACATGCTTTGATCCATATCATTACGTGAAATAAACAATGCTTTGTCACGTCCCATATGTAAGGTTGCAGGTGTATTATTGCCCCAAACACTCCACTGCAAAGCAGACCATAATAAATTGCCATCACCTATTGATTGTATTGTCGAAAAATGCACATGACGGCCTTTATTGGTAATCGCAATAACTTCACTTTCTGTCTGGTTGTTATTAATTGTTTTTTCTACAATCGTTTTACTCGTAAAAGCTCCTGTTGAGATAAAATAATCGGTAAAACCTGCGGGATAGCTTAATACGGTTTCATTGTTAGCATATTCATTAGCAAGCGCAGGGTGAGTGGCATCTGCTATATTGATTTTGATGTTAGCAGGGCCTGCTCCATCAACGCGTGCTAGACCCAGTAAGTTTTTCATATGCACATAGGCATCGCCTGAAATACTTTCACCTGTTTCCTTATTGGTAAGAAAATTACCCGCCGTCACAATACCGACATTGTGTTGTTCTATGGCTGTTTTTAGGTTGGTAGCGATTTGGTCAATATGCTTATTTTGCACATAAGAAAATAAGGGAAACAATAAGGTTTTATACTGGCTTATTTTATTAATATCGAGCAAATCATCCTCATTGATTAAATCATATGGAAGACCAGCCATCATTGCTTGACTTTGTACGCTCATAAAGAGCTGTGCATAAGCTTTTGGAACATTAGGAGAAAAGAAATTTTTCTCATTGGTTTTTGAATAAACGATTGCTAGTTGTGGTTTCAAGCTGATAGGAGCTGGGGGTGTTGTTACGAAAGCGCCATTACTTCCATCACCACCACCACTTCCATTCCCGTCTCCATTACCATTATTGCCTGTTTTATTGCCACAGGCACTTAATGATATGATGAGTGTTAATGCAATAAATGCAAATAGTTTATTCACTGTTAACTCCTTGATTGGGTTATAGCTGTTTTTAAATAGGGTAAGGATGCCAAATAAAGTTAAAGTTGATTATAAAATAAACTATAGGCGGTTAATTTTTTCTGATTAGAAATTAGAGACAACAAATGACAGCCCAACTTTACTGCCATCCCACTTAACGTTGTCACGTGTTGATTCAAGGTAGCTTGCATCTGCTCTGATGCTGGTGTTTTCTGTTATGGCATAATTTGCACCGATTGTGACAGCCCCACCTGTTGCCCAATTAGAATTATTTTCTTTGGTGCGGTTAATATTGGCATTACCATCAATACTAAATTTCTCCGTTATTTTGTGGTTACCCGTGATGAGTAGAGAGTAAGCTTCATAATCCTTTGGAGACCAATAGTTGGTTTTGCTTTCTTCATAAGATAAAGATTGTGCTTCTACGCCAGCCCAAACCCAAGGTGTTCCTGTGGATATGCCATAGAGTGCAGCCCCTCGATGATGCCTCGATTTATTGCCATCACTTAGCCTTCGATATTGAGAGCCACCTTCGATAATCACCCTGTCAGCGGCGCGCCAGCTTCCGGTGATTTTACTGGTTTGCCCTGCTACTAGTTTATTGTTGTCATCTTCAATAATGGCTTCTTTAAATAAAAGATCTTCGCCGTGCTCTACATTAACCGTTACTTTCTTGTTTGGTTTTAGGGTGACTTTGGCGTTATATTTATTACGCTTAGTGTAATCACGTGTGCGCTGATTTTCTAAGTAGACAGCACCTATACTGAGCTGGCCCGTAATATAGTGATTGAATTCTTTGGTAAGGGTGCCAACGATGTCAGGGCCATGGTAAGTATCGCTGCCTGTTTTAACTTTGACATCATAATCATGTGCTTCGAGCTTCCAGTCCGCTTTATTTTTTTTATCTTTATAAGTACGTGTGTACTGTACGGTTCTATCTTCAATACGAACACCAGTACTATCGGTATAGACCGATGCCTTAGCCGTAAAATCATTGATAAGGTCATCAATAGAGTCGGCTTGTACGCTGATGGGAGCCGCCACTCCAATCATCAAGCAACTTAAAAGCGCTTTGTTGCTGGGTAAAAAAGTATTATTGAGTGTTTTCACGTGCAAACTCCTTCTGAATTATTTATATCGATTTATATACAAAAATCTTATCAAAAGGTCGGTGATAGTGATGTAAGCTCTATCTTGTTCATAAAGCGGCTTATCTGGATAGTTACCATTCATCTGTGACTAATGGTTAAGTGATATAAATTATGCTGGAACAGGAGTTTTGATACGTCGCGCTATTGTTCTGAAAATAAATTAATATACGTCGCCTTTAAGTATTTTGCTAAATCATGTGCCTGATTTAATTTTACCGCTG
>JAGLDQ010000100.1 GCA_023145535.1 Cocleimonas sp.
AATAACCCAAGTAACTAATGTCAAAATAACAGGGCTAATAATCACAACCCAAGCGGATTTATGCACTTCAGCAATTGACAGTCCCTTACCAATATCCCAAAGTAAATGGCGTATACCATTACAAAAATGGTAATAAAGTGAAAAGGTAAAGCCAAATAATATCAATTTTCCAAACCAGCTAGATAAAAAGCGATGCATTGTTTGCCAACTCTCTGTGCCACTAGCCGCTGCAACTAATACCGCTATCATCAATAATAAGCCAATAAATAAAACCGCCCCTGTGCCGCGGTGTAAAATAGATAACATGGCGGTTATGGGCATTTTGTAAATTTGTAAATGTGGCGAAAGAGGGCGTTTATCAGTCCAAGCCATTGCTATACTCCTTTAGGATAAATGTTTAACGGCTAGATATTTTTCAGTTCGCATTTCTCGTAATCTGCTAGCGGTACGTTCAAATTCAAATGCTAAGCGTTTGCCAGTATAAAGTTGTTCTGGTGCGGCTTGTGCAGAGATTACTAGGTTCACATGCCGATCATAAAATTCATCAATCATATTCACAAAGCGTCGCGCAATATCATTCATTGATGTCTCCATAATCAGTATGTCAGAAATTAATACTGTGTGAAAAATATTAGCGATTTGAGTGTAGTCGGCGGTGGAGCGTGCGGTACTGCATATCTGCTTGAAATCAAACCAGACAACACCATCAGCCCACATTTTTACAGGGATACGGCGTTGTTTGATAATAATATCATGTCTATCTTGATGCCGTTCGATCGCCGCAATTTGGTGAAAGTATGTCTGTAGACGGCATTCTGATGCCTTACCATTGCTAATATGGTAGATAGCACTTTGCTCTAATGTTTTTAAGCGATAATCTTCATCTCCCCCCATCTGTACGACGTTCGTGTATTTTTCTAATAGTTTGATCGCAGGAATAAAGCGCGCACGCTGTAAGCCGTTTTTATACAGCTCTGTAGGCTGGTTATTGGAAGTTGTGACTAAAATAATATCCTTTGCAAATAAATGTTCAAGCAGTTTGCTCAGCAGCATGGCATCAGTAATATCATTGATATGCATTTCATCTAGACAGAGTAGCTCAATTCTTCCTGCTAGCTTTTTAGCAACCCTCGCTAAAGGATCTTCAATAGGGGTTAAAGCCCCTAACTCTTCATGCACTAATTGCATAAACCGATGAAAATGTAAGCGTAGTTTTCTTTTCGTTGGTACGAGATCAAAAAAGTAATCAACCAGTAGTGTTTTACCGCGACCCACACCGCCCCAGATATAGAGACCTTTTTTTATAGGCGTGGTAGGTGTGGGTTTTCTGAAAATAAAAGGCAAGAAATGTTTGAAAAAACTAGTCTTTGCAAAAGAAGGGGTGACCAGTAAGGTGTTATAAACCACCTGTAACGCTAAAATAATCTGTCGTTGAAATGGGTCAGCCTCCAATTCCCCTGCGTCAATACTCATTTGGTAGCGCGTTATTAGGAGGTTATCAATATTTTCTTGTTGAAGCGCTGTGGGGTTGCTCGTTAATTTCATGTGTTTCTCAGAATGGTATGCAGTATTGATAGAATATAATAAAAAACCCTATGTTGAGATTAATACTATCTATTAGATCGTGTTTATCTACGTGTTTCAAACCTCTTTGGATTAGATTATGTTCTATGCTTTCATAGAGAAAGATCATTTATTCTCAGGAGGAGCATGAAACGATGCGATCGTACATCCACCGACTTTAAACCTAAAGACCCAATCGAGCGCTAAATTATGAGCAAGAATATCATCTGGTTTAATAAACTTAGCATGAGCGATGTTAATAACGTCGGTGGAAAAAATGCATCGCTTGGGGAAATGATGCATCATTTATCGATGACGGGGGTTTCTGTTCCCAATGGTTTTGCGACAACAACTCATGCTTATCATGGCTTTTTAACAGAAAACAAGTTACTAGCGCGCATTAATGCCATACTTGAAAATTTAGATGTTAATGATATAGGAGCGCTTTCTAACGCAGGTTCAACCATTCGATCATGGATAATGAAAGCTCGTTTACAACAAGATTTACTGGACGATGTCAGCATAGCCTATCAGCAAATGCTAAAGGAATCTGGAGATGATTTGAGCGTTGCGGTACGCTCATCGGCAACGGCAGAAGATTTGCCCGATGCCTCCTTTGCGGGCCAACAAGAAACTTTTCTTAATGTGCGCGGTTTAGATGCCATTATCTCCGCCATAAAAGAAGTCTTTGCCTCGCTTTATAATGATCGTGCGATTTCCTACCGTGTTCATCAAAATTTTGATCATTCGACGGTGTTACTTTCTGCGGGTATTCAGAAAATGGTGCGGAGTGATAGGGGGGCATCCGGTGTTATGTTTACATTGGATACGGAATCAGGTTTCCGTGATTCTATCTTTATTACAGGCGCTTATGGGTTAGGTGAAACAGTGGTGCAAGGAGCGGTTAATCCTGATGAATTTAATGTCTATAAACCCGCTATAGAAGCAGGGCGACCCGCTATATTAAAGCGTCAGCTTGGTGATAAAGCGATTGAAATGATTTTCTCCAATGATGTTGCACATGATAAATCTTGTTTAATACGTGACGTAGATCAGCAGCGAAGAAGTCAGTTTTGCATTAATGACCATCAGATAGAAGAACTGTCTCGACAAGCGCTGAGTATAGAAAAACATTATGGTCGGCCAATGGATATCGAATGGGCATTAGATGGTGGGAATCAAAAAATCTATATTGTACAAGCGCGTCCTGAAACGGTAGAGAGTCAAAATACGGGCTGTATGATCGAGCGTTATGCGCTAAAAGAGCAGGGTGAAAAACTGGTTGAGGGACGTGCCATAGGACAGCGTATAGGACAGGGTGCAGCAAAGGTCATTGACAGCATTGAGCAGATGGATGCGGTTAAGGAGGGCGATGTTTTAGTCACGGATATGACCGATCCAGATTGGGAGCCTATTATGAAGCGCGCCTCAGCTATTGTGACTAATCGTGGAGGGCGCACCTGTCATGCCGCTATTATTGCACGAGAATTAGGTGTTCCTGCCATTGTGGGGTGTGGTAATGCGACACGAGCTATTCTTCATGGTCAGCAAGTAACGGCCTCTTGTGCAGAGGGTGATACAGGTATTGTTTACGCTGGTGCGCTTGAATTTAAACATACGCAGACGGACACTGGCAATTTGCCTGATTTATCGGTAAAAATTATGATGAATATAGGTAACCCATCGCGTGCTTTCTCTTTTGCACAAATTCCTAATGCAGGGATAGGATTAGCAAGACTGGAATTTATCATTAACAATATGATAGGAATACACCCTAAAGCACTGCTTGAGTATGATGAATTACCTGAAAATCTTAAACAACAAGTTTTAGCAAGAACCTCAGCCTATGCTGATCCCGTTAGTTTTTATGTAGAAAAACTAGTTGAAGGGATTAGCACGTTAGCCGCTGCATTTTCGCCAAAAGACGTTATTGTGCGCCTGTCTGATTTTAAAACCAATGAATACGCCAATTTACTAGCAGGTGATCTCTTTGAGCCACCTGAAGAAAACCCTATGATTGGCTATCGTGGTACATCCCGTTATTTATCCGATGAATTCCATGAATGCTTTGAATTAGAATGTAGAGCCATTAAGCGTGTGCGTAATGAGATGGGATTAACCAACCTGCAAATAATGATTCCATTTTGTCGTACTCTCGAAGAAGCGCAGCAAGTTATTGAGCTATTAGCAAGCAATGGTTTAAAACGCGGTGAAGTGGGGTTAAAAGTGATGATGATGTGTGAACTACCCTCTAATGCGGTTTTAGCGGAAGAATTCTTAGAATATTTTGATGGCTTTTCGATAGGCTCTAATGATATGACGCAATTAACGCTAGGATTAGATAGAGACTCAGGACTCATCGCCCATTTATTTGATGAACGTAACCCAGCCGTAAAAAAAATGCTAGCAATGGCAATTAGCGCCTGCCATAAGCAAGGGAAATACATAGGAATTTGTGGGCAAGGGCCTTCAGATTATCCAGATTTTGCAGAGTGGTTGCTGGAGCAGAAAATCACTTCTATTTCGCTTAACCCTGATACCGTCGTAGATACTTGGCTGTATTTAGCCCAGCGAAAAAGGTGTAAATAATTGCGTTATTTTAAAGGAGTTCAGGATAACGTTTGGCTTCCTATTTCTGCACAAAGAAGTGCAGTAGGATTTAGAGAAAGCCGTTATCATAATCCCACATGATATATTCCTCCTTTTTCACCGCATGTGTAAGCAGTTGAATTAGAGGATAGGCTCGTGTATTAAGACTAATTTCATCATTGCCTTTATTGCTTGCGTGGTTATTCGCATCATTCTCTATTTTAAGACCCTGTTGCAAATGATCCAGAGCTTTTTTCATATTTTCCGTTTGAAGTGCGCTGGGAACTTTGCCGCTTAGTTTCATTAGTTTCAGCATTTTTTTAGCATAGCTTTCATGCATAGAGACTGTAGCGGCTGTTTTGCAGTTGAATTGAATGAGCATTTTCTTGTTCCTGTGTTTTGTTTTTCCATTTTCTATACTAAACTGCCCGTTATAATAATAATACAAGTGATTGCCTGCCATATTGCTTGTTTTATTGGGAATATTCTATTGAGGAAATTTCAACTTGGTCAGTTTTAAAGGATTATTACAAAATACTTTCCTATTATTTGTTCTTTTTTACACAGCACAGATACAAGCGAATACATTAAAAAATGGTGATACCATTATCTTTTTTGGAGACTCCATCACGGCGCTAGGAGTAACGAAAACAGGTTATATTACGTTGCTAAACCAAGCGATCAAAAAAGCTTATCCAAGAAAAAATATAACACTCATTGGTGCGGGCATCTCTGGCAATACGGTGATAGATTTAGCCAAACGCTTGCAACGTGATGTATTACAAGCGTATCCAGATTTGGTTGTTGTGTATACTGGAGTCAATGATATATGGCTTGCAGGGCGCACCATACCCAAACAACAATTTTCCCAGCAATTAGCAAAGATTGTCTGGCAAATTAAAAAGAAGGGGGCGGATGTTATTTTAGTGACTCCCGCAGTCATGGGGGAGCGTCATTATGGTGAAAATCGTTTTGATAAAGCGCTGGATGAATATGCCACAATGACTAAGAATATCGCTAAACAGACTCATTCTAGGGTTGTTGATTTACGAAAATTATTTATTAGCTATATCAAGCGCCATAATGTGAATAATCAGTCGATGGGTTTGCTAACAAGAGATGCGGTGCATTTTAATGAAGAGGGCAATAAATTGTTGGCTAGAGCGCTTATGAAAGTGATATTAGACGCTCAACCCTAAGCCATTTTCGGTATTTTCTTAATGATGATGCGTAACATCGATGATGCATTCGCTATTTTAAAATCGGTAACTACTATTATGATAAATAAACTTTGGGTAATAGGCTGCGGTGATATTGGTCGTCGTGTTGTTAGTCTTTATAAAAATGAAACCAATAAAGCATCAATAAATATGTATGCGCTAGTGAGTAGTCAAGACTCAAAAGAGCGTTGTGATGCGCTGGGTATTGATTCAGTCGTTTTAGATTTGGATCATAAAGATGCACTGGTCAATTTTGGAGAGCAAGTCCACGATAGTCAGCTATTTTACTTCGCGCCGCCACCCCGTAGTGGTGTAGAAGATACGCGTTTGCAAAATTTCCTCTCTTCTTTATCGAGCCAACCAAGGCGCATTGTGCTTATTAGTACCACAGGTGTTTATGGGGATTCAAAGGGTGCATGGATTGATGAAAATTATCCGATCAATCCACAGGCAGACCGCGCGCAGCGACGCTTATCCGCAGAACAAATCTTACAAAACTGGGCGAAAAAACATCAGCGAGACTCTATTATTTTGCGCGTACCAGGAATTTATGCCAAAGATCGCTTACCGTTAGCCCGTTTGAAAAAGGGATTGCCTGTGGTTAAGCAAGAAGAAGCGGGTTGGACTAATCGTATTCATGCAGATGATTTGGCAAGGGTTTGCAAGCTAGCAATGGAATCTAATCAGAGTGGTGAGATTTATAATGTGACGGATGGGCATCCGAGTACGATGACGGCATATTTTAATCAGGTGGCAAATTATGCAAATTTACCGCGTCCACCACAAATTAGTATGCAGCAAGCAGAGGTGACGTTAAGCGCGGGCATGGTGTCTTATTTGCAAGAATCGCGCAGGATTAGTAATCAAAAAATGTTAGATGATTTAGGGGTAAAGTTGATTTATCCCAGTTTGAAGCAAGGATTGAGTCTATCTTAAGGAAGTAGAGACATTGTATTAGTAACATCTCTACTGATCTACTTGATTGTCAAGGTATCGATTAAGCTGACAAAGGTGCTTTACACGTACCACAAGCCGTTACTTTACAAATTAAACGGAAGAAGACACGCAAGGTTTGTAATTGAACTAAAACCAACGGTATCAATAGTGCAAAGAAGGCCGGTGACATTAAGGTAACGAGGCCATTCTGTACTAACCCAAAGGTTAAGAAGAACATGCCAAAGACAAAAAAGGCAACACCAGGACAAATAAGGGCAAAGCTTCCTGCATTCGCATCGGCTCCCTGACTGTTATCAGGAATATAACCCATTTTTTTCATTACCTTAAACCCAATCATGCCAAATAAAATTTGTAATGAGATAATAATGGACATTAAGATGAAGAATGAAGGCTTAGATAGCGATGTTTCAAAGCCATGATGTAATCCCATCGTCAAGCGGAAAACAGTGATGCCGACTAACGTAAGGATTGGAATCATTATCCATAAACTAACGCTGGTGCCTTTATCAATACCGTGCTGTAAGGTAGAAAGAAAGCCTAATGTTAGCGTCATCACGGCAAGGATCACCGCTAATGAAAGGAAGAATATGGATAAAAAGATACCAATTGCATTGATTTCTACGTGATGGCTCATTGCACCTGGCGCGGCAAAACCGACGGCGATCATAGAAAGTGCAAATACGGCAATCATTTGTGTAAAGTTATTATTTTCGATTAACTTGAAGTTACCTTGAGTCAATAAACGAGCAAAATAAGTACCAAGAATTTTTAGAGCATAGATACCAACGGCACTAAAGGCTAATAGTGCAAGCGGGAATAGGTATTCAACCACGCTCCATAAATCAGGGACAAACAGTGCGCCCAGAATAAAGCTGACATTGATGGTCATTGCTAATGTGAGCGGAATAACCATTAAAGAAATCTCACGCGGAGAGTTTACCAACGTTTTAAACGCTTTAGTTTTCTTGAATTTTTGGTACTCAGAAATATTCCAGAATAATAAGCGAAAATGTAAGACGGATAAAAGAGCAATGGCAAGCAGTGCGATTGATAGTAATACAGCGGTTATCCCGCCATTTTGCAAAATTCCATAAGCATGGTTAAACGTAAGGAGTGGTGCGCCTTCGTGCGCTAACATAAAGTTTGGATACATAAAAAATGAAACAGCTAACCCGCCAGCGCCGAGTGCGGCGAGAAAGTAGAGTGGATTATAATTTGAATTTAGGTTTTTCATTAACATTATTATTTCCTCAATTGATTTGTTGATGTCATTAGTATTAACAAATTAAGTATATTATTAAATTCTAATGTAGATGTGCGGTGAATATTACGGGATCAGCATCAAAGAAACGTCAAACTTTCAATATTTGGAAGAAGTATAGTGTTTAGAAAGCGGTATGTACGACCTAAAAACGGTGGTAAATTTTAGTGTTTAGGTCGATAACACGATGATTTTATACATGCCTAGTTAAAAAGAGGGGACGTCGCTCAGTTGTGCCTTCCCCTCTTGAGATTATTCAATCTTGACATTGTTACTTTACAATTGCATCGTTCTCAATCACAACCGTTGTGCCACCACTAGCATGAAACTTAGCCAATTGTGAATGCATTTCAAAAAATACATTCAGATAACTACCACCGGCAGGTGCGCCTCTCGTTGGATCAAGAATTGAGCTATGATTTCCCTGTGTAAATCTTACGATTCTAGGGTTGCCAATAGAGACGGCATTCGTTGCATCAGAGGCCGCCGTTGCGTTGAGTACTGCTGCTAGTATTTCGCTACTAGAGTTTGGTACGGTTTGATCGGGAATATGCACATCCCCCCCATCACCGATTATTTCCATTAGGTGTATAGGATGAGTTTTTGCCGCATCTTTAGCAAAATTTATGGGGTCAGCGGAGTCAAGTGTCCATTGTGACCCCAGTAAAAATGCTTGATAGTCATCGCCTGTAACGCCTTGTGCGGCCAGCCCTGCTTGAATAGGTTCGCCAAAAGCAACAGAGTCTCGAATAATTGTGCTGATACTCGCACCTGTTGTAATCAATGAGCTTGGAATTGATTTAGTTTCTACGCCGAGGAAAGGAACAGCAATAATCCCTCCTAATGAGTGTGCGATTAAACCAATATTGTCAGCATTAAGATCAGAGATGTTTGCTAAGCTCCGTCTAAGCACTAGTAAATTGGCGACCCCTTGGCGCACATTATCCCGTGAGGTAAGAAAGCTGCTCAAATTAATAAAGTGTCTTCCTGAGGTGTCTGTCATGCCATCCCCCTTGTCCTCTCCTGTACTGTTATTGACAAAATCAACATCAAAGGTAGGTTCAATATCATTGGGGAATAGGGTGTTATTCGCATGCAGTTGATTGGTCGCATCCGTGATTCCATGCAAGGGTAAATCAATGCCGATCATTGCAAAACCAGCCTGAGCCATTGAGTCGGCATAGCCAATTATATCAAGACGATTACGGGTGATACCATGTTGGTACATCACCACTGGCCAGCCACCCACAGGTTTGGTTTTGCCTGATGTTGCATTGGGGACGGTCATTATCACAGGGACATTTAATGTACGGGTCGCAATTGGCAAGGTGTTAAAGCGCGTTAACGCACCGCCGCCAACGCCCTTCCAATGGCTTGTCATGGACGCTGTTGGATTATCAGTGCTAGGCGCTTCTAGATAATAGGGAATGTCTAATGTACCAATGGATACATCGGCGTATCCAGGCAGTAGTGAGACAAAATCAGTGGTGGTTGTGCCTGTTGGGGTGACTACAAGGTTGCCAGCACTGGCATTATTGGCCACTTGTTTTAGTACGGCGGTGGTCGATTGTGTTGTAAATGACCAGCTTAATATAATCTTGTTTTTATCAACACCCTCCGAAGCGGCCATGCTTTCCATATTATTAATAAGTTGGCGCAGTGGTTCTAATGCTTGAAAATCAGAATCGGTGAGGGGCGTGGTGCTACGGGCGAGTGAATAGGCGGAAGGGGCTTGTGCCGCTGCATTGCTAGGGTCTTTGATGCCATTGGTTAAAATAACTAAATAGGGGGTGCTTTCTTTAAGAGGTGTGCGAGGGATTAGTGTGAGTGTTTTTTTCTCATCGCCTGTTGTTGTGGCTGCTATTTCTGCGGTGGTTAATTCTCTAACAACGCTGGTGACCGCTCCTTGTGTATTTTTTGTAACTTCAAAGATATGGATCGTTTTGCCAATTAACAAACTGGCAGGAGCTATTGACATACCAAAATCAGCAGTGAAGGGAATGGAGGTGGAAAATCCATCGAGTTGATTAATCGCTGTGATCAATGGATTGTTGTCAGTATTGGGGATATTTAGCGTGCCATCTGTACTGCCTTTAAATAAGAGATCATTGGTTGAAGGAATTTTAGCGGCAGCAGGGTCAAATATTGGGCCATGTGGAGGCACCGGTTTTGCGGGATTTTCTTCTTTGGTAAAATCATAGCTGGAATCGCTTCCGCCACAGGCGCTTAACAGTACAGCGATGGAGAGTGTTGGTAATAAATATCGCATGGGTCGATCTCCTAAAAAGTGTAGTTTAATTGCGCGCTAAAAATATCAACCTTATTATTATAAAGCCCTTTAACGGAATAGCCATTTTCACCAGGATTATCAATCGCCGTCTCATCTAAAATTAAATGTGAATAACCCACATCAAGATGCATTTTTTTATTTAGCTTATAACCTGCGCCTAGTGATAACCATGTGCGATCATTACCAGGAATTCTTGGTGTGATGTGGTGTGCTGATGGGATTGGCTCTTCATCTAAGGCAACGCCTGTTCTTAGCATCAAGCGATCATTGACTGTATAATTTGCACCGATTGAGACACGAGTAACATCCTTCCATTT
>JAGLDQ010000101.1 GCA_023145535.1 Cocleimonas sp.
AAGTTGTGATGAGTGTGAGCGTTTTCATCAAGAAATTTTAGATTTAGAAGAAACCACAACAATACTCAAAAAATATAATTTAGTGCGTTTGGACGCATTATCCGATGCGGAAATTATTGATATGGAAGGCAATAAAACCACCGCTAAAAAATGGCTAGCAAAGCGTAATATTAGCTATCGCCCTGCTGTTTTTCTTTACTCTGAAGGTCAAGAAATAGAGAAAGTAACAGGCTTGCTTAAATCATTCCATTTTCAACAACTGCTCAACTTTGTTGCTGAGAAGCAATATAAAAAATTTGATACTTGGATAGGCTATCTGAGTGAACAGTCGGACAAAATATTGAAATCTGGTAAAGATATTGATATTTGGAAATAAGGGAGGGATCACTAGAGGCTATCTCCTATAGGATAATGGTGTCACAACTTTTGTCGTTCGTATGAAGCTTAAGTGGAATACGAAAGGCAAGACGCACTAAAAAAGTGTAAATATGAAGCCAATAATAAATGAAAATAACACTACTTAGACACGGTAAGCCTGATTTTAAAATTCCTAAACGGGCTGCAATCAAAGATATAGCCAATGCGATCAAGGGTTATGACAATGCAGGAATCGCGGCAGACAGTCTTCCGCCACAATCCGCGATTGATATGGCAAATAATGTCAATGTGATTATTTGTAGTCACTTGCCGCGCTCATTAGAGTCCGCGAAGAAGCTGACACAACAGCCCATTTATTTGAGTGATGCACTCTTTAGAGAGGCGAGTTTACCGAGACCTAACAGTAATCGCTCATTTCCTCAGTTATCTGCGGCAATGTGGTTGACTATTTTTCGACTGTTATGGCTAATGGGTTATGACAAAAATGGTGAATCAATTGTTATTACAAGAAAAAGGGCAAAGCGGGCAACAGAAACACTAGTAGAGCTTGCACAGCAACATCAACATGTTTTATTAGCAGGGCATGGTGTGTTTAATTATTTGCTTGCAAAGGAGCTTAAAAAATTAGGCTGGAAGGCATCCAAAAAATCACCACGTGAGTATTGGGAATATACGACGTATGAAAGTTAGCAAAACAGGGCTGATGATTGTGCTAAGGCTTTTACGCAATGAAGTGAAGTGATGAGGAATATCGATCACTAGTGGACTTTATTAAGCGGTGAATATAAACCGTATGGGTTTCAGAATCTTTACGCTAACCAATAAGCAGGAGACCCTAGCGTGCAAAGATGCGAGTGATTTACTCATCCTCCTCTCTTGAAAACTAAATGCAATAACACAATGTATTAAAAAATACCCACCTAAAGGAAAGTAAAAAGATGAAACGAATGATGATGCTGATGATAACCAATTTTGCCGTAGTGGCAGTACTGGGCATTGCTTGGAATGTATTGGACTCTCTTTTTAATATTACCGCCCTGTTCCATGAAATGGGTTTACCCGCTGAGTTTGGTTATATTGCCGTTATGTCATTGGTATTAGGTTTTGCAGGCTCCTTTATCAGCTTGCTCATGTCTAAAGGCATGGCAAAGCGCAGTATGGGGGTACAAATTATCGAGCATCCTCAAACCAAAGAAGAACAATGGTTATTTAATGTGGTACAGCGTCAGTCTGAAAAAGCAGGGATTAAAATGCCTGAGGTTGGAATTTTCCATACGCCAGAGCCGAATGCGTTTGCCACAGGGGCAAGACGCAATGCGGCATTGGTCGCAGTGAGTACAGGGTTATTAGAAAATATGACGGCTGATGAAGTTGAAGCGGTGTTAGGGCATGAAATTTCACACGTAGCGAATGGTGATATGGTCACGCAGACACTATTACAAGGGGTGATGAATACTTTTGTTATCTTCTTCTCACGTGTTGTCGCTTATTTGGTGGGCGCTCTTCTTTCTAGAGGGAGTAATCAACGAGGCGGTGGGGCTTATGGCGCAACTTACTTTATTGTATCGATGGTCGCGCAGATGTTACTTGGCTTTTTGGCTAATTTTGTGGTGATGTGGTTTTCACGTCATCGTGAGTATTATGCCGACAAAGGTGGAGCAGAGCTAGCAGGCCGTGAAAAAATGATCGCGGCATTACGTCGTTTACAATCCGTGAATCAGCCCCATGATTTGCCAGGAGAAATGGCAGCATTTGGTATCTCTGGTGGGTTAAAAGCAGGGATTGCGAAATTAAGTATGACACATCCTCCTTTAGAAGAGCGCATTGCCGCATTAGAAAGTCGTAAATACTAAAACGGCACTATTTTTCTACTTCAATTATCTTTCACTTATTTGGTGAGGGATAATTGAAGTAAGAAAAGATGGCTTTGAAGGCATATCAACCATTTAGACTGCGAGTAAAAATACACCCCTCTGTTTTAAATGATTGACTACCCCTCTCGAAATAGAGTCACAGGCGCGGTATTCAATAATGGACGCATATTTAAATACCCTGCCACTCCAACTAAAACAGCCCCCGTTAGCACTCCAGATAGAATCAATAAGTAATTAATCGAGGGGGTTAAATCAAATAAAATATAAGCGGCAATATTAGCAGCAATCACTGCCAATATGCCTGCAATTAACCCTGCTACAGCACCAATTAAAGTAAACTCAATGATCAAATGTTTGCTTAAATAAGCGCGACTTGCGCCAATAGATTTTAAAATAGCAATTTCTTTGCTGCGCTCGGCTTTTTGTGATTGCAACGCGGCAAAGAGAACGATAATCCCCGCAATTAACGTAAAGGAAAAAATTGCTTGTACCGCAAAGGCGGCTTTGTTAATTAATTCTTTTACCTGCGTCATAATAGCGTTGATATTTATATCCGTGATGCTGGGGTATTGATGGATTAACTCGGGGATAAAATGACTTTCTTGTTTGGGTACATGAATACTAGTGATATAGGTGCGTGGGTAGTTTTCTAAGGCACTTGGTGTGGCGAGTACAAAGAAATTGGGTTGCATACTATCCCATCGCACGCTACGCAGGCTGGTGATTTTATCGCTTAAACGTTGCCCTGCAACATCAAAGGCTAAGGTATCACCTAATTGTAAGCCTAAGGTTTTGGCAATGCCTTCTTCTACTGAGAGTCCTTTGTTTTCTCCTAGTGTAAACCAGTGGCCACCGACTATTTTATTGCTGGTTTGTAACACCGTAATCGCTGACATATTAAATTCGCGGGTCATTAAGCGCTTGGCTTGTCCTTCTGTGTAATCTGCGGCAGAGACGGCTTTATTATTAATCGCCACCAAGCGTCCACGAATCATGGGGTAGAGTGGGGCGGTCATTTGTTTGTTTTTAAAGATTGCTTGTAAGGACTTTACTTCATTTTCTTGGATATTAATTAAGAAATGATTAGGGGCTTTATCAGGAATGGTTGCTTGCCAGCGGGCGATTAAATCGGTGCGTAATGCAGTGAGTAATAATAAGCTAAATAAGCCAATCCCAAAGACGACGATTAAGAGTGAAATACGTGGATTGGGTTTGGGCAGGCTCACGCTATTTGTGCGACGAAATTTTTGGTTGACGAGGCGTAAAATATTGAGTAATCCTTTGGATATAAACCAAAATAATAGCGTTGCTAGCACCGTTGCTATTAATAAAAATAGACTAAGTTTTATATCTTTAGTTTGTATCCACATTAATAGCAGTGTGCCGCCTAAGATGGCAATGACGGCATAGCGATAAGGGTTAGAAGAAGATGTTGTTTTTTGACCTTGTAGAATATGTACGGGCGCGATATTTACTAATTGTATGAGCTGTGGCGCTGAAAATCCTAGCACCATAATATAAGCGGTTAAAAAGCCCGTTACAATGGGAAATAATCCTGTGCTTGGTAACACCTGATCCATTATATCTTGTAACAAATAGACAATGCCAAGCTGAATAATATAGCCAATCACAGCGCCGACTAGTGCGGCTAGGGTGGCGGTGAAAAACAGTTGTGATAAATAACGGCGTAAGATAAGTTTACGTGATGCGCCCAATGTTTTTAGCACTGCCACGGTGCGAGTTTCTCGCTGGTTGAGGCTATAGCTGGTGAGCGCAATGGCCGCTCCTGCAAGAATTACGCTTAATAAAGCGGCTAAGGATAAAAAGCGCTTGCCTCGCGTTAAGGCTTGTTCAATAGCGGGTAAACCATCTTCCAAGGTTCTAATGCGCTCACTGCGTTTAAGCTGAGGTTTCAGCCATGCTACAAAGGTGTTGATTTGATCTGTTTCACCTGCAAATAATTGATTGAAACGAGCACGGCTGGCAGGGGTTAATAACCCTGTTTCGGGAAGTTGTTCTAAGGGCATTAATAGCACAGGGGCTATTTGAAAGGCGGATAGACCCTGATCAGGCATTTTAATAATACGCTTAGTCAGTTGTAGCTCTATTTTTCCTAACTGTACGGTTGCATTGGGTTGTATCCCCAATGCAATAAATAATCTAGCTTCCGACCAAGCTTGATTGTGTGTTAAGCGTTGATGATGACGACTGCTTTCATCGAGGAGACTATCACTAATATCTAGTTCTCCTGTTAGCGGGTATTGTGCTGACACCGCCTTGATCTGTGCTAGTTGCATCTTCTCACCAGATGAAACCATACTGGGAAAGCTAATCATTTCGGCGGTGTGTAAGCCTAAGCTTTTAGCATGGCTTAAATAGTGTTGATCAATAGGGCGCGAGGAAGACACAATCAAATCTCCTCCCATTAACTGCGTTGCTTGCTGACTCATCGCTTTATCAGCACGGTCGGTAAAAAAGCCAACAGAGGTGATGGCAGTAACCGACACTAATAAGGCTAAAAAGAGTAAGCGTACTTCTGTAATACGCCAGTATTGTTGCCATTGTTTAAGAAAAAAATTCATTAGTTAGCCCTCTAGCTTTCCTGCAACAATACGGTAGTGAATTTGGCATTGCGCCGCCAAATGATGGTCATGTGTAACCAGCACCAGTGTTGTATTGTGTTGTTGTTGCAAGGAGAATAATAAAGATTCCACTTCTTTACCTGTTTGACTATCTAAATTGCCCGTTGGCTCATCGGCAAATAAGATGTCAGGACGACTAACAAAAGCGCGCGCCAATGCGACACGTTGTTGCTCGCCGCCTGATAATTGCGTGGGTAAATGTTGCGTTCGTTGGCTTAAACCCACATCATTCAAGGCTGTTAAAGCCAAGGATTCTATTTTATGATTGGTGCTATCTAGCTCTAAAGGCAACATGACATTTTCTAAGGCGGTGAGATTATCCATTAAATGAAATGATTGGAACACAAAGCCCACCTTTCCCAAGCGTAAATTAGCACGTTGATCTTCGTCTAAGGTTGAAATTTCTTTGCCGAGTAATTTGATTTTACCGTTGCTAGGGCTATCTAACCCTGCTAATAGACCCAGTAAAGTGGTTTTCCCTGAGCCAGATGTGCCTGTAATAGCAACGGATGCACCTTGAGGGATTTGTAAGCTGATATTATCGAGGATGATTAAATCATCTGCTGATTGAACGGGAATTTTCTTTCCCAAAGCCTGTGTTTCAATGACAATGTTTTTATTATTCACGATATGACTGTTATCCTTTTTTCATGAAGAGAAGCTAAGTAATAATGGCATTTTTTGAGGTAGTATCAAGGTAAAAATGTTGTCTCTAATCTCTCAAAGTGTGTTGAAATTTTTCTATTAACCATTTTAAAAAAAGGAAATAATGTTGCTCGATAGATATAACCCCGCTGAAAATAGCATTGACTTGATGTCTAACCCCGAAAAATTAGTAAAACTAGCTCACTATAAAATGCCATTTGGAAAATATAAAGGTTTCCTGCTCATTGATCTTCCTGAGCCTTATATTGTTTGGTTTGCTAGCAAAGGATTTCCGAATGGGGAACTGGGTGAATTATTAGGGGTCGTACAGACCATTAAAGTGAATGGATTAGAATATCTGTTTGAGCCTTTGTATGGAGAAAATAAAGAATGAAATATAGCAAACAACCCCGTTTGTTTTTTTTATCACTGATCATATTGCTATGCAGTTCAGGTGTTTTTGCTAAAGAAAATCCCCCAACCTTACTCGTTTGGGGGGATAGCCTAAGTGCTGCTTATGGAATGCCTGTTGAAAAAGGTTGGGTTAGTCTATTTCAAAAAAAGTATAAAAATATCAACGTCATCAATGGCAGTATCAGTGGTGAAACGACTCAAGGCGGATTAACCCGTTTACCCAAAGCATTAACGCTGTATAAGCCAACGATAGTTTTAATCGCGTTGGGGGCAAATGACGGGTTACGCGGACTCTCCATCAACATCATGCAGAGCAATTTAACAGCAATGATTAAAGCGGTGCAAAAAACAGGGGCTAAAGTGATTCTAGCGGGTATGAAAATACCGCCAAATTATGGGATGAAATATACAGAGCAGTTTACCAATACGTATGTCAACCTTGCTAACACGTATAAAACATCATTCATTCCCTTTTTCTTAGAAGGCATTGCGGATAAGTTTGCGCTTGTTCAAGCCGATGGATTGCATCCTACGGCTGAAGCACAAGTGATTATTTTGAGGAATGTCGATGCGGCGGCCAGTGTTGTTGTCGCTAAATAGATATTTTTGCCTGTGTGCCTTTAACTAGTGACAGTAGATCTTCTGGTTTTAACTCAATTTCTAATCCTCGGCGACCTGCGCTGACAAATATTGTTGGAAGCTCCAGAGCAGAAGAGTCTACAATCGTTTTCAGTGTTTTCTTTTGCCCTAATGGGCTTACTCCCCCTAAAACATAGCCCGATGATCGCTCTACAGCGGATGCTTCAGCCATCGTTGCCTTTTTAAAGCCAAGTACTTTAGCAATAAGTTTCATATTGAGCTTGGATGAGACAGGAACGATCCCAACGACCAGTTCTTTGTTTTCCATCTTGACAACTAACGTTTTGAACACCCTCTTTTCAGAGACTCCTAATTTGTCTGCTGCTTCAAGCCCATAGGATTCACGGGATGGGTCATGATCATAGCGGTGTACGGTATAAGCAATTTTTGCATTCTTAGCGGTGTTAATTGCAGGTGTCATGTTTACTCCTTATGTTTGTACTTCATTGTTGTGTTATCTGAAAATTTAGAATAAAGCGAATAGAGCCGTTGAAAACATCAGCAAAAATTAAATATATTGATTGTTGATTAGTCACCTATTTCAATTGCGTTAGTTTTGCATTCTTGGTTGCAAAGGTTTTAGATTATAATACGAATTTAGGAGTGACCTTATTCCGCTCAGATTAAATTAGGAAAAAATCAATGATCATCCACCAACAAGGCAAAGTGCACGGTAACCGTCGTGACTGGAAAAACTTGCGCTCTATTCTTCCTTATTTAATGGATTATCGGGGGAGGGCGCTGCTTGCATTGGCATTTTTAGTGTTATCCAAAATAGCAAATGTAGGCATTCCTGTTACATTAAAAGCGATTGTGGATTACCTCGAAGGGCATCAAACACAAATACTAGTTTTACCCTTTATGTTACTCCTCGCTTATGGTGCATTACGCCTGTCTAGTTCATTATTTAATGAGCTGCGTGATACTATTTTTGCCAAGGTTCGTTATCGTGCTATGCGACGTTTATCGACGCGTGTTTTAGCGCACTTACATGATTTATCGTTGCGCTTTCATTTAGACCGTAAAACAGGCGCAATCAGTCGGGATTTAGAGCGGGGTACGCGTTCGGTTGGCACTATTATGAATTTTATGGTGTTTAGTATTATTCCTGTTTTAGTCGAATTTTCATTAGTTGCCGTTATCTTGCTGAGTCAATATTCACCTATTTTCACTTTGATTACATTCGGTACGATTGTTATTTATATGACCTTTACATTTTTTATTACTGAATGGCGTATGGAATACCGCCATGAAATGAATCGACTAGATTCTGAGGCGAATACCTATGCCATTGATAGCCTAATAAATTATGAAACGGTCAAATATTTTAACAATGAAAAGAAAGAGCTTGAGCGTGTTGATAAGACGTTAGAACAGTGGGAATCGGTTGCTGTAAAAAGCCAGTCCACCATGTCAATGCTGAATTTTGGGCAAGCTTCCATTATTGCCATTGGGGTTACTATTATTATGTTTTTTGCGACCCATAGTGTTATTGAGAAAGAGATGAGTATCGGTGATTTGGTGATGGTGAATGCTTTTATGTTGCAACTGTTTATCCCACTCGGCGCATTGGGTATTATTTACCGACAGATTAAATACACACTGGCCGATATGGATTTGGTGTTTAAATTACTTGATAAAAAGCCTGACATTGTTGATAAAAAAGAAGCGCAGGAGTTGAAAGTTACTCGTGGGCGCATTGAGTTTAAAGCGATTAATTTTGCCTATCAGCCTGAACGTCAGATTCTAAAAAATCTTTCTTTTACGATAGAGCCAGAACAAACCGTTGCGATTGTAGGGCGTAGTGGTGCAGGTAAATCAACGATATCGCGCTTGCTCTTCCGTTTTTATGATGTCACTGGTGGTAAAATTAGCATTGATAATCAAGATATTTCAAGGGCATCACAAACGAGCCTGCGCCAAGCCATTGGCATTGTGCCGCAGGATACGATTCTTTTTAATGACACCATTTACTATAATTTACACTATGGAAACCTTAAAGCCAGCCGTGAGGAAGTCGAAAAAGTAGCCGAAATGGCGCATATTAAAGATTTTATCGAATCATTGCCTGATGGCTGGGATAGTGTGGTTGGTGAGCGTGGATTAAAACTATCCGGTGGTGAAAAGCAGCGAGTTGCAATCGCAAGAGCGCTATTAAAGAAGCCTTCTATTTTGATTTTTGATGAAGCGACTTCATCATTGGATAGTTCAACAGAACAAGCTATCCAAGAAACACTGCATAAAATTGCGAACCAACACACGACGTTGGTTATTGCCCATCGGTTATCGACTATTGTGGATGCAGATCAGATACTAGTGCTGGATCAGGGCGAAATTATTGAGCGAGGGACACATCAAGAGTTATTGGCTAGGCGTGGGGCTTATCATGAGATGTGGACAATACAGCAAGCCTAGGGCAAAAGAAGGTATTAGTTCTTATTCTATTGGTACAGCAGAAAGCAGTATTCGCAATTGCCCAAAAGAGAACGGAGCTTGATCAGAATACGTTTTTAGAGGTTTGAGAAAAGGCGCATCATGATGAGCTTGTTAGCACACTTGGGTTAATGTTGCTTCAAGCGTGCTATAGAAGCCAATGCCCCGCGTAATATACGCATTTCATGGGCATCTAACTCAGCGCGTGAAAATACATTACGCAACCGTTGCATCACTTTTCCTGGGTGTTTTTTTATGATAAAGCCAGTTTCTTTTAAGGTTTGTTCTAATTGAAGATAGAATGCTTCCAGTTCTTCTGCTGTGGGTAGTTCTCTATCGAATAGATTATTTTTGGGTTTGGTTTGTTGAATCAGTGAATGCTTGTAAATCTCATAACTCAATGTTTGCACAGCGGCGGCAATATTTAGCGAACGGTAGTCAGGGTTTGCAGGGATGGTGACGCGATATTTAGCTAAGGTCAGGTCTTCATTGAAGAGACCCATGCGTTCAGGGCCAAAAATTAATGCGACAGGGGCTTTTTTAGCAGCTGTATTGAGTGCATTTGCCATTTTATCTGGGGATAATTCGGGTAAGTCATGGCCGCGTATTCTGGCCGTGGTTGCGATAACTAATGAGCAATCTTTTACGGCTTCGTAGACACTATTAACGACTATTGCTTTTTCTACAGTATCCTTAGCGCCTGCTGACATCTTTAGTGCTTCATCGGAGGGAAATTCGCGTGGTGATACAAGATAAAGTTGGCTCAAGCCCATTGTTTTCATTGAACGTGCGGCTGAACCGATATTGCCTGGATGAAAGGTGCGCACCATGACAATGCGGATATTGTCTAACATAGAAGACCTAAACTATTCAAATAAAATACATCACCATTCTCGCAATGTTTAAGTGTTTTCGACTTAAAACAGAATGGAGATGAAGGGTAAATCAATTTTGCTCAGGTTGATTCAGACCAAAATATTGCCAAGCATGGCGGGTTGCAACTCGCCCTCTAGGGGTACGCATTAAAAAACCTTGTTGGATTAAAAAAGGTTCTAGCACCTCCTCAATCGTGCCGCGTTCTTCGCCAATAGCGGCGGCTAGACTATTTGATCCAACAGGCCCCCCATCAAATTTCTCCATAATCGCAAGTAGTAGACGGCGATCCATATGGTCTAGTCCCTCGCTATCGACTTTGAGCATATTTAAAGCGCTGTCAGCCACTTCGACGGTTATTTTTCCATCTGCTTTTACTTGTGCATAATCACGTACTCGACGGAGTAAGCGGTTAGCTATACGGGGTGTTCCACGCGAACGACGTGCTATTTCTTTTGCGCCCGTTTCATCGATTATTGCGCCAATGATCTTGGCAGCGCGGCTAATAATATAGGTTAGATCTTTAACATTATAAAACTCTAGGCGTTGTACAATGCCAAAACGATCACGTAATGGTGAGGTAAGTAATCCAGCACGGGTGGTTGCTCCTACCAATGTAAAGGGTGGCAGATCCAGTTTGATAGAGCGTGCAGCAGGGCCTTCACCAATCATAATATCCAGTTGAAAATCTTCCATTGCAGGATAGAGTATTTCTTCAATAGCAGGGCTTAAGCGATGAATTTCATCAATAAAAAGTACATCATGGGGTTCAAGATTGGTTAATAGTGCGGCGAGGTCACCTGCTTTTTCTAGTACAGGCCCTGAGGTGGAGCGAAGATTGGCTTGTAGTTCATTGGCAATAATATGCGATAGGGTGGTTTTACCTAACCCAGGTGGGCCAAAAATAAGAACATGGTCAAGTGCTTCGCCACGCGCTTTTGCCGCAGGAATAAAAATTTCCATTTGTTCGCGTACGGTGGGCTGACCAATATAATCTTCTAAATGTTGAGGGCGAATATGCGCTTCAGAGGTTTCATCCAAACCAGCAACGGGCGATATGATACGATCTTCTTCATCCATTACAATAAACTAGCTTTAAGTGCTAAGCGGATCATTTCTTCTGCCGATAAATCATCAGCACTAATAGCAGAGACCATACGGCTTGCTTGTGGTAGCTTATATCCTAGTGCGAGCAATGCAGTAACGGCTTCTTCTTCAATTTGTTTTTGTGAGAGGGCGATCGATGTGCTGGAGGGCGGGGTAGAATCATCCGATTCAACTTTTGGTAAACGGTCGCGCATTTCAATAATCAATCGTTCAGCCGTTTTTTTGCCAACACCAGGAAGTCGGGTTAGGGCGGTTACATCACCTGCATGAATAAATTGCGAAAATTCACGCATCGTCATGCCTGAAACAATTGCTAATGCCATTTTAGGCCCGACCCCATTAACCT
Source organism: Cocleimonas sp. (assembly GCA_023145535.1). GTDB lineage: Bacteria > Pseudomonadota > Gammaproteobacteria > Thiotrichales > Thiotrichaceae > JAGLBW01. The sequence goes on from JAGLDQ010000101.1 coordinate 11,352, forward strand.
TTAATAAGGTGCGAAATAAAGAGCGTTCGGATTTTGAACTAAAGGCATACAGTGTTTGCGAATCTTCACGTACGATAAAATGGGTAAAAAGGGTTGTCTCTTCGTTTATATCAGGAAGGTCAAGAAAGGTGGTCATTGAGGCCAATAATTCATAACCAACACCATGAACTTCCAGCATTAATTCAGGGGCTTGTTTATGAATAAGTTGTCCGCGTAATTGTCCGATCATAAATTCTGTTTCCTAGTTTCTTTTAGCGGCTTCTAAGCGTGCCTTTATTGCCCCAGTATGTGCATGACTTAGTGCTATTGCCAATGCATCCGCCGTATCCGATTGAATTTTCCCCTGTAGGTTAAGGAGTATTTTAACCATATGCTGTACTTGAGTTTTATCGGCATTTCCTTTGCCAACAGTGGCTAGTTTGATTTCGCGCGCGCTGTATTCGGCAACGGATATGTTTTGCATAACTGTTGCACAAATGGCAGCGCCACGCGCTTGACCCAGTTTTAATGCCGATGCGGGGTTTTTAGCGAGAAAGACATCTTCAATGGCCATTTGCTGTGGTTGATGCTGTTGAATAATCAGTTCAAGCTCTCGATAAATGGTACCAAGACGTTCAGGGAAGGAGGCGTTACCCAGTCGTATACAGGTGCTGTAGACGTGTTTGCTATGACGACCATCACTATCAATAATCCCAACGCCTGTTATGCGGGAGCCAGGATCAATCCCTAAAATTCGGATAATAGGCAAGTGATTACTCCATATTTTCTAAAACTTCATCGGGAATATCGGCATTGGAATAAACATCTTGCACATCATCAAGGTCTTCCAATACATCAATCAGTTTTAATAGCTTTTCAGCGGTGTCATTATCCAATGTCGTGAGAAGGTCTGCGCGCATGCTAATTTCGGCATTGACAGGCACTAAATTAGCTTCTTTTAATGCAGTATTGACTGCGGTGAAATCTTCAGGAGAGGTCAATACTTCGATAGAGCCATCTTCTTCACTAACGACATCATCCGCCCCCGCGTCGAGGGCGACTTCCATAATGGCATCTTCATCTGCATCAGGCGCATAGGTAATCACGCCGAGTTTATTAAACATATAAGACACCGAGCCATCAGTACCTAAATTGCCGCCAGCTTTGGTAAACGCATGGCGTACTTCTGAAACGGTACGATTACGGTTATCTGTCATACAGTCAGCTAATACCGCAATGCCACCAGGCCCATAGCCTTCATAGCGAATTTCTTCGTAGTTTGCGCCATCAACCTCGCCCGCGCCTCGTTTACAAGCACGCTCGATCGTATCTTTAGGCATATTGGAACCAAGGGCTTTATCAACCGCTAAACGCAAACGTGGGTGTGCATTAGGATCAGAGGTTTGCCCTTCTCGTGCTGCAACTGTAATTTCACGTATGATTTTGGTCCAAACTTTAGCGCGCTTTTTATCATTCGCTGCTTTTTTGTGTCTTATATTTGCCCATTTGCTATGACCAGCCATAAATTTATTCTCTATTTTCTTGATTAAGGGACGAATCATAACAGCTAATTCTACGCTCTTAAATCTCCATCATTTCAAATTCATCCTTGCCTACATCACAATCAGGACAAACCCAGTCAGTGGGGACATCCTCCCATTTAGTGCCGGGCGCAATGCCATCATCAGGCCAGCCTTGTTCTTCTTCATAAATTAAACCGCAAACGACGCACATATAAGTCTTCATTTATTGCTCCTTAGCAAACTGAGTGGCAGGTATAGTAACAAAATATAATGCTTTGGAATAATTATTCATAGGCAAGTTGGCAGAGAGATCTGCTAGGGTATAGCAGGATTGCTTTGACAAATAATCATTTGACATCTATACAGTGTAACAGTGTGTAATTTTATATCAGTGTGTTTTATGTGAATAGAGTTAAAAGTGATGAGTTATTATTATGAATAAAATAATGTTTACGGTCTATCTTTCAGTTTGCTTATTATCCGCCGTTTCATGGGCTGATAATGGATTGGGTAGTTTGGCTGATCAATTAAATGCTATTAGTAAAACGGCTTTTGAAAAAACATCAAAGCAAATGGCTGTTAAGGTCAACTTATCAGGTAAACAGCGGATGTTGACGCAGAAAATGATGAAAGAATCATTGTTAATTGCCTTAGATATAGAGTCACAGAAAAATAAGAAGCACCTTGAGATAAGTGTAGCGCTCTTTGAAAAAACGTTGAAAGGATTACAAGAGGGTGATAAATCGCTAGGGCTTACAAAAACATCAAATAAAAATATTCTTAAGCAGTTGAAGAAAGTGACGGTGTTATGGAATGATTTTAAACCTAATCTTGTTAGTATTTATCGCGATGGTACAAATATTGGCATATTGCAAAATATCTCATCACAAAATTTGCCATTATTAGCTGAAATGAACAAGGTGGTTGGATTGTATGAGACAAATAGCGGTATAGACTTAAATGAGTTAGCAATCGTTATTGGATTGTCAGGCAAGCAGCGTATGTTAACGCAAAAAATGACGAAAGAATTGCTGTTAATTGCGGAGGGTATTGATGAAGCTAAAAATAAGGATAATTTAAACAAGACGATTACGTTATTTGACAAGACTTTAAAGGGGTTGGTGGAGGGGGATGCTGAATTGGGATTAGCAAAAACTAACAATAAAAAAATACTAACGCAGTTGGCAGAAGTACAGAATCTCTGGGGTGAGTTTAAACCTGTGGTAGAAAAAGCAGAAACGACCGTAGATTCATTGAAAAAAGTGGCTGAATTAAATTTGCCATTATTAAACGCAATGGATAAGGCGGTTAAAATGTATGAGGTGCAATCGAAATAGTGAGGATGAAAATCACTTACCATGAGTAAAAACAAGATACATTTCCATTTAAGCTAATATTTTACCCTTTAATCTGTATGTTGAATCAGAATACTTGCTTTTTTTAAAATGTAACCTATCTTCATGCTTTTCATAAATAAAAGAGGGATAGAAGATGGGAATGATTTCAGAATTTAAAGAATTTGCAATGAAGGGAAACCTGATTGATATGGCGGTTGGCATTATTATTGGTGGTGCTGTTGGCAAGATGGTTTCGTCATTAGTCAATGATGTCATAATGCCTCCAATTGGTGTGTTAATGGGGGGTGTAGACTTTTCTGATTTAGGGGTTGTTATTCAAAAAAGCCCTGAAGTTATTTTGAAGTATGGTGCTTTTGTACAAACATTGATTGATTTTTTAATTGTTGCGTTTGTTATTTTTATGATCATAAAAATGATTAACAAAGCAAAAAGAAACCAAGAAGAAGAGAAAGAGGAAGCAGCACCAAGCAGTGAAGAGTTGTTGACCGAAATTAGAGATTTATTAAAGAAATAGGTGCTAGCGTATAGTGTTTAAATGTTCTCTTGATGATGCTTTTTTACTGTTTCAGAAAAGGAAGGGCCAAAGTTCTATAATAAAGCCCATCTTCTCTCAGTCATCATCAAGAGAGTCCGCTATAAACAAAGATTTCTAACTTCTCAAACTAAACCAAACTCAATACAAAATAATTCTTCTTGCCGCGTTGTAATAAAATAAACTTCCCCTTAATTAAATCATCTTTGCTCAAGGTATCTCCTACTTTTACCTTCTCTTTATTGACTGAAATAGCGTTTTGTTTAAGCGCTCTGATGACTTCACTGTTAGATTTTAAAAAGCCAGTATCGGCGGCTAACGCCGCGACTAAATCATAGCCATTATCATCCAGCCTGCTCATACTAACTTCTGACTGTGGTACACCACTAAATACGTCTAAAAAAGTCTGTTCATCCAATTGTTTTAAATCATCACTAGTGGATTTTCCAAATAAAATATTACTGGCTTGAATGGCTTTATCCAATGCGTCTTGCGAATGCACCATGAGTGTCATTTCAGAGGATAAACGTTTTTGCAATAAACGCCTATGCGGTGCTTCAAGATGTTCTGTGATTAATTCGTTAATAGTCTTCTCATCAAGAAAAGTGAAAATCTTAATGTATTTTTCACTGTCTTCATCACTAGAGTTCAACCAGTATTGATAAAACTTATAGGGGGATGTGCGCTTAGGATCTAACCAAATATTACCGCCTTCACTTTTGCCAAATTTAGAACCATCGGCCTTAGTAATAAGGGGGCAAGTAATGGCGTAGGCTTTACCCTGCGCCATGCGACGAACTAACTCTGTTCCCGTTGTGATATTTCCCCATTGATCACTGCCCCCCATTTGCAAGCTACAGTTATTATTCTGGTATAAATGCAAGAAATCATAGCCCTGCACTAGCTGGTAGGTAAATTCAGTAAAGCTCATACCTTCAGACCCTCCGGCAGAATCATCGGAAGTAATCCGATTTTTAACCGAATCCTTAGCCATCATGTAATTGACACTAATATGCTTACCCACATCACGAATAAATTCTAGAAAGGAAAACGTTTTCATCCAATCATAATTATTGACCAAAACAGCGGCATTTTCTGTCTCATTATCGAAGCTTAGAAAATGAGATAATTGCTGTTGAATGGCTGTTTCATTGTGGCGTAACGTTGTTTCATCTAACAAATTACGTTCGGCAGACTTACCCGATGGATCACCAATCATTCCCGTTGCACCACCGACTAAAGCAACCGGTTTATGTCCGCTACGCTGAAAGTGTGCTAATAACATAATAGGCACTAGGTTACCGATATGTAAAGAATCAGCCGTAGGGTCAAAGCCGACATAAGCACACCGCATTGATTCTGCTAAATGCGCTTCTGCACCCGGCATTACATCGTGGATCATGCCACGCCAGCTTAACTCTTCGATAAAATTGGTCATAATTAGGATCTAGTTTTGGTTATGAGATTTACTGGGGTAAAGATCTCTTTATATAAAAGTGATTTGCATTATATAGATAAACGGTGAGGATTCTACTGAGATTGCGGGTAATAGAATGAAGGGAGTAGAAGTGATTAGTCGATTTCAAGAAGTCGGCTATTCGATTCTATAAACGCTTCAATAAAACTGGCTGGACGGGCACTGCTGAAGCGTTCAACTTCTTGCCCTTCTTCAAACAGTATAATAGTGGGGAAGCCACGTACTTGGTATTTTCCTGCAAGGCGCATATTTTCACCTTCATCAACTTCCAGTTTGGCTAGCAATACATTGCCATTATATTGT
>JAGLDQ010000102.1 GCA_023145535.1 Cocleimonas sp.
AAGTCGACGAGTACGGGTGTATTGTGTGAGGCGACTAAAACCTTTTCTTCAAAATGATCTAAGCTAATATCAAAAATGTAATCGGTTGCCATTGTTTAATGCCCTTTAATGAGTAGCTTTATACCGTATAGAAAAAAGAGGGTAAAAACAATGAGGTTCCATTCTGGGATGCTGAACCCCGAAAACTTCCATACTACGTCAGCACAGTCCCCTTTGCCTGCAAATATTTTTTCAATGACTTCATTAGGTGTCAGTGTGCTGATCCAGTAATTTAAGCCTTCGCCGCATTCGGGTGATTGATCTTTTGGCAATTGTTGTAGCCATGCATGACGAGCGGCTATTCCAACCCCTGCTAGGCTCGCTGTTGCAATGATCTGACCATAAAGTCTTCGTACAAGGCTATGTTTTGGATTATGTGCAAGTCCTATCAGGAAAATAGTGCCTAGTGTTACGACTATAATCTGTTGCAATATGCAAAGCGGGCAGGGTTCTAGTCGTAAAGCATATTGGAAAAATAGTGCGGTTGCCATAATACTAGCGCTAATAAACAGGCCGATACTAAAGGCAGGGCGTATGGACATTGGTATTAGCTCCATGTAAGAGGGGGAATAGGATGATACCTGAAATATAAGTACTCAGACAAATTTAATCACTTGGCTTTAAATTAGAACCCCGCTACTATCGCCGACTATTAAATATCACTCAGGTTTATTATGACTCAGGATTTAGATGCTAATTCAGCAACAACAATAGCACAACAGTGGCTTGATGACTCAGCGCGTACGGCAACCAATCGAGAATTTGAGGCGCACTTTAATCTGATCTCAAAGCGCGTTAAAGTAACGGGTGTAGAAGGATTTGAAAGCGTTAGCTATGAAGACTGGGCCAGACAAAGTGAACAAGAGTTTAAAGATGGCGTGCTTAAAAGTGTTTGTTATGAAGGTCTAAAAATACAGGCAACGAATGATTACCAAATCATGTTTAAAACGGTCGAATCGGTTCTTGCAACGGATGGTAAGCATAAATCTCATGGTCTGGAGATTTTGTTAGAAAAAGAAAAGGATGGTGTTTGGCGGGCAAAGCAGGAGCGAGTGCTGTCAGATGCTGAAGCGCGACACGATGAGTTAATCTAAAATAGTTTGAAGAATAACCTCATATTTTTTAGGTGGTTTATAAAGAAACAGAGCAAATAAAGTGCTGGCCTGCTCTGTCTCTTAGTGAGAACTTTTAATCTGTTTAATACATACGGATTAATGAATTACGGTATGTAAGACAGTCTTCCTCTCAAAATACACCGTAAATTTGCCATAGTTCCAACGTGTTATACGTGGCCATTTTTTAGTAGGCCTTCCTCTTGATCGACCCGTACGCTTCGCTTTTCCATAGCGCTTCATGACGCTTTTCATACTGCTACCACGTTTAGGTATATTGATATTCGTTGCCGTATTTGCGTAACGACTAGCACTGAGGTTATTTGCTTGAGACATCACGGGGGTTAACAAGATGCTTGATGCTAATAAGATAGTTTGAATTTTCATCATATTTATCCAATGTATTTTTAATAATTAGGGATAAAAAACAACAGATTTAGAAGGGGGATTGTTGTTTTCTTATGGCGTATTCTGCAATAGAAATTAAGCATTAAAGCCTTGTAATAAATCTAATAACGTCAACTCTATTCCGCTATACTCCGCAACCATGTTTAAACCGTTAGAATTATTTATAGGGCTACGTTATACGCGCTCAAAACACGAAAACCATTATATTTCGTTTATATCCCTCGCATCAATGCTGGGTATTACCATCGGGGTAATTGTTCTGATAACCGTTCTTTCGATTATGAACGGTTTTGAGAAAGAGCTACGTGAACGAATCTTGGGGATGGTGGCGCACGTCACCGTCACCGGCCCTGATGGACAGCTTCCCGACTGGGATTTACACCAACTCGCCTTGCAAGAAGAAGAGGGCGTTGCTGGGGCTGCGCCCTTTATCGAACAGCAAGTGATGCTCAGTGCTAATAATGAAGTGCGTGGTGTACAAATTCAGGGGATTCTTCCCGATTATCAAAACCAAGTCAGTGCGGTTAGTCAGCATATTGTTGATGGGGGGATGGATAATTTAACCTCTCGTGGCTATGGTATTGCGATTGGTGTTGATTTAGCAACCTCATTAGGTGTCTTTGTCGGCGATAAAATTACTGTGATAACACCCAAAGCAAAAATTACTCCTGCTGGTGTTATTCCACGCATGAAGCGTTTTACGGTGATGGCGGTGTATAAAATGAATATCCGCGATTACGATAGTAGCACTGCGTTTATTCATATGGATGATGCGGATCGCCTGTTTAAAACTAGAAAGCATGTGACAGGTATTCGTTTAAAACTCAATAATCTCTTTGATGCCCAAGGCATCGCCTATGATTTACAGCAGCGTTTAGGCGATAAATTTGAAGTAGCGGATTGGGGGCAAGAACATAAAACCTTCTTTAATGCGATTAAAATGGAAAAAATCATGATGTTTTTTGTTTTATTGCTCATTGTACTGGTGGCTATTTTTAATTTAGTGTCATCCCTCGTGATGGTCGTCAATGAGAAACAAGCCGATATTGCCATTTTACGCACATTGGGCATGTCGGCTCAACAAATTAAAAAAATCTTCATGATTCAGGGCAGTATTATTGGTGTTCTGGGTACGTTGGTTGGCGTTGTTTTAGGCGTGTTGTTTGCCAGTAATTTGGATATGATTATTCCTGCCTTTGAAAGTTTGATTGGACGTAAGATATTCCCAGAAGATGTTTTCTTTATTTCTACCATACCTTCTGACTTACAAGCACAAGATGTTTGGATGGTGCTAATTGCAACCCTAATCTTAGCGGTGTTAGCCACCATTTACCCTGCATCAAGAGCGGCGAGCGTACAACCTGCTGACTCATTGAGGTACGAATAATGTTCCAGCCCGTTGAAGCCTTTATTGGTTTGCGTTATACCAAAGCCCGTCGCCAAAGTCATTTTGTATCCTTTATTACCTTTGCCTCCATGTTTGGCATTGCATTGGGTGTCATGGTGTTAATTGTAGTGTTATCCGTAATGAATGGATTTGAATCCTCCATGCGTGATCGGATTCTAGGGATGGTATCGCATGTTACCGTCTCAGAAACCGATGCCAAAATAGAAAACTGGCAGCAGCGGCGCGAAGCGATGTTAAAACGTGATCATGTAGTCGCGGTTGCACCGTTTGTACAGCGTCAAGTGATGCTGAATGCGTCGGGGAAAGTACAAGGAAGCGTCCTTGAAGGTGTATTGCTTGATTATGAAAAACAAGTGAGCAGCGTGCCCGAAAAAATGGTTAAAGGCAGTTTTACGGATCTAAAAGCAGGAAAAAATAATATCATTTTAGGTTCAAAATTAGCAAAAGCACTGAATATTGATGTGGGAGATTCAGTCATTTTGCTCACCCCCAATGCGGATACCTTGCTCTCTGGTGAACTTCCTGTTTTAAGAGAATTTAATGTCGTGGGCATGTTTGAAGTTGACTTGCAGCAGTACGATAAAATTAAAGCCTATGTCCATATGCAAGACGCTGTTGATCTTTTTGAGCTTGATGAGCAGGTGACAGGATTACGCATTAAACTGGATGACTTATACAAGTCCAACCAAGTGAGTCGCGATATTATCGCCACCTCAAGTGAAGACCTGTGGATTTCTGATTGGACAAAAGAAAATACCACTGTCTTTAAAGCCATGCAGTTACAAAAAACCATGATGTTTTTTATACTAGGGATGATCATAGCCGTAGCCGCGTTTAATCTCGTGTCAACACTGGTGATGGTGGTGACCGATAAAGCCGCTGATATTGCAATTTTTAGAACGCTGGGTTTAACGCCTAGATCTGTCATGAAGGTCTTTATGGTGCAAGGTACACTCATTGGTTTGATTGGTGTATCGCTGGGTGTCGTACTGGGAGTCGTGTTGGCGCTGAATGTTGGCACATTATTACCGTGGATTGAAGGGCTATTAGATACCCGCTTTATCTCTGCTGATGTGTATGGAATCAGTAAAATAGAATCCAATATTCAATGGCTGGATATTTTAATGATCGCTGTGAGTACCCTTGTGCTTTCAATGCTAGCCACTATTTATCCTGCATGGAAAGCATCCAGATTACAACCCGCCGAGGCTTTGCGCTATGAGTGATAACTCAATGAATAAAAAAATAATAATCAACGGTAATAATATTAGCAAGCGCTTTAAAGAAGGCAAGCTGAATGTTGAAGTATTGAAAGGTGTCAATCTCAAGGTTGAAGCAGGTGAAAAACTAGCAATTGTGGGTAGCTCAGGGAGTGGTAAAAGTACCTTATTGCATATTCTTGGCGGGCTGGATTTACCCACCGAAGGCGAAGTGCATATTTTAGGGAATAATCTCGCTAAACTCAGCGATGCTGATCGGGGCATTTTACGTAATCGCTCCATTGGGTTTATTTACCAATTTCATCATCTATTACCCGAATTCACGGCGCTAGAAAATGTGGCGATGCCCCTATTAATTCGTGGCATGGAAGTGAAAAAAGCCCATAAAAATGCACACTATATGCTCGGTAGAGTAGGGCTTGCCAAGCGAATAGATCATAAGCCAGGTCAACTATCAGGCGGGGAGCGTCAGCGTGCCGCCATTGCACGAGCATTGGTAACACGTCCTAAAGTCATTATGGCTGATGAGCCAACAGGTAATTTAGACCAACGTACAGCGTTTAAAATATTTGAATTAATGCAAGAATTAAATGATGAATTACAAACCGCTTTTGTGATCGTAACGCATGATTTATTGCTAGCTAAAAAGATGGATAAGACGTATCAATTAGTGGATGGGGTTTTGACTTGAATTCTCAATCCTAAGCATTTAGATAACCAATTTTTAAGCATGGCTAAAGTGTCGCTATAAAGTGTTAAAGGGAGAAATAGCGCTCCGTGTGCGAGATTTAGTATGTCAAAGCGATTAACTTTTTGAAATAGAGATATTGACGGGGGAGTCCACCAGCTTTTTTAGCTGGTGGTTGTTGGGTTCAACAATTTTATTAGTGGTGTGTAAGGCGATGGTTTAAAAGCTTACGCCTTTCCACTCTCTCAACTTTCCTTATTGGCGTTAGTTTCAGATGCGTTTGCTTCAGATGTGTCAGTCTGAGCTTTCGGGCTAGCTTCTTTTTCTATTGGCTTTGCAGGCGTGTCAAAGCCCATATCGGTTTGCAAGCTGGCAGTGAGTTCTTTGATATTGCCGCCTGATAGTCCAACTTCTTTCAGTAAGTTTTCTACCATGGGTGCTTGTGCTTTATAGCGTAGGGCGCTGTCGACGATCTGATCAGCGAGACTGCCGCCGCCGCCACCACCGCCATTAGAACCACCCCCGTTTCCGCCACCACCTGAACCACCCGCGATATTAGACATGCCATCAATATGCATAATCTTGATGCCTTCGATATTTTCAATGGGTCTAACACTTTCTTTGATAATATCAGGGAGTTGTTGAACAATCTTCTCTTTGACTTGCATTGAAATTTGCTCATCAGAAAGCATATTAGCGGCTTCATTTATAGCGGATGTACCCGCGGCATCCACTTCATAACGTACTTTAACCGCTTCGGCATTTTCTTTATCCGCATTCGCTTGCGCTTTTGCAAAGATCTCTGTTCTTTCCGCCTCACGCGTTGCACTGATAATTTCAACATCTTTATTTCTTTGCGCCATGGTGACATCTTTAGCGGTGATAATTTCTTCTTTCTTTGCGACTTCTAGAGCTTGCACTTTATAGGTTTCTATCCATGCTTCCGCTGTTTCTTTATGCGCGGCGGCAACAGCGATACCTTCATCCTTTTTAGCTTCTTCTATTTGACGATCTTTTTCGAGTTCAGCTCTTGCAATTGCCAGCTCTTGAGCCTGTTCTGCAAATACCTTATCTTCATCCAGTTTAAGTTGTTGCTTGCGTGCGCTTACATCACTTTCTTTAACTTTTACATCTTTTTCATTTTTTACGCGATTTTGTTCTTCTACATTTTTTGCGATCTGGGTTTCAACAAAGGTAATACCCACAACATCCAAAGCATTATTGCGATCAAAGAATTCAAGATCTGTTTGATGCACTTTAGCAAGTGCAACGGCTTCTAACTGTAAGCCAAACCTCTTAAGGTCAACCCCAAGTGCTTCTTCAACAATATCGTTCAGCTGATCATTATCATCATGCAATCCTTGAATATCCATCTTTGCACAGGCTTCACGTAAAGCTTCTGCACAGGATGCATCAAACTGCTCTTGTAAATCTTTTATGTTCATCGTTTTCTCACCTAATGTTTGACCGGCGAGAGAAATTGAGTCTGGCTTGGGAATAACACGCAACATAAATTCAGCCGTTATATCAACACGCAACTTATTGCTGGTAATAAAGGCTTCTTTTTCTTCGCGCTGAACAACAAATTTTACCACATTCATATTGATAACTAATTTGTCATGTAGGACGGGAAAAATAAAACCACCATTATCCATAATGATTTTTTCGCCACCAAATCCTGTTCGGATAATAGAGATTTCCTTCGTTGCACGTTCAAAAAACAGCAAGAAAAGTGCGCCTGCAATGAGGAGAATGACGAGTATAACGCCACCACCAATTAATAAAGATCCTAACCCTTCCATGTTATTTACCTCTTTTTAAGTTTCAAAATAATCTGTGACAACCAACATAGCGTATTCAATATTTAATAACTAGCCCCCTATCGTAAATAGTTTGCTTTTCATCTAGGGGGGTAGGGGAGGGGGGGCGTGTTTTTTTTATCTGTTTGATTATAATGATATTACTGTTTTACTATATTCTTATTTAATTTTTTCAAAAAATAAGAGATCCAATATTGCAGATATAAAATTGAGATAAATAAATGACCTTTTTAGTGGAATTAATGTCTATTTATTAGTATTGTTTGTGTTGTGATAAAAAAAACTTATCACTAGGGAGGAGTTTTTTTACCCTTTCTTTTTGGATAAAAAAATAGCGGATAGAAATGAATCAAATAATGAGGCTTAGAAAGAGTCAATAATTTACGCGGTTCTGTGTTTACTTTGAGAATTACAACCTGAGATGTGTATTAGATGATGTTAGCTCTTAATAAGAATAATTTATATTAAGAATATTTTTTATGCAAAAATATCAAAACGACAGGGACAAAATTATGAGTATTTTTAATCACTATCAAGAACGTTACGAGCAATATAAAGAAGAAGAATTTTCTCTAAAAGAGTATCTAAATTTATGTCGGGAAGATCCATTTGTTTATGCTACGGCGACAGAAAGAATGCTAGCCGCAATTGGAGAACCTACTATCATTGATACCGCTCGTGATTCAACATTAAGTCGTGTTTTCTCGAATAAAAAAATAAAAACTTATCCTGCATTTGAAGATTTCTATGGGATGGAAGAGTGTATCGAGCAGATTGTTTCTTTTTATCGTCATGCGGCGCAAGGGCTAGAAGAAAGTAAGCAGGTGCTTTATTTATTAGGCCCTGTGGGTGGTGGAAAATCATCATTAGCGGAGACATTGAAAGAATTAATGGAACAAATGCCGATCTACTGCATTAAAGACTCACCGATTAATGAGTCGCCTCTAGGCTTATTTAACTACGCGGAAGATGGTGAAATATTGCTAGAAGATTATGGCATAGAGGCACGTTATGTTAAATCCATTATGTCTCCTTGGGCTGTCAAACGATTGAATGAATTTGGTGGCGATATTACACAGTTTCGTGTGGTGAAGCGTTATCCTTCACAGCTTAATCAATTAGCCATTTCTAAAACGGAACCTGGGGATGAAAATAATCAGGATATTTCAGCTTTAGTGGGTAAGGTGGATATTCGTCAATTAGAAGACTTCCCACAAAATGATACCGATGCCTATAGCTATTCGGGTGGTTTATGTTTGTCGAATCAGGGGTTGATGGAGTTTGTAGAGATGTTTAAAGCACCGATTAAAGTGCTGCATCCTTTATTGACAGCAACGCAGGAAGGTAATTATAACGGCACGGAAAGTATTGGAGCGATTCCTTTTAATGGCTCTATCTTGGCGCACTCAAATGAATCCGAATGGCAGACCTTTAAAAATGATAAAAACAATGAAGCCTTTATAGATCGTATTTCAATTGTCAAAGTGCCTTATTGTCTACGTGTTAGTGAAGAGATAAAGATTTATAATAAGCTCATCACAAATAGTTCATTAGGGACAGCACCTTGTGCGCCTGATACGCTTAAAATGCTAGCACAATTGAGTGTTTTATCGCGGCTTAAAGAGCCAGAAAACTCCAATATTTTCTCCAAGATGCGTGTTTACAACGGTGAAAATCTAAAAGATATTGACCCTAAAGCAAAAACTTATCAGGAATATCGTGATGTTGCCGGTGTGAATGAGGGGATGGATGGTCTTTCCACCCGCTTTGCCTTTAAAATTCTCTCTAAAGTGTTTAATTATGATTCTCTGGAGATAGCGGCTAATCCTGTACATTTAATGTATGTGTTAGAGCAGCAAATCGAACGCGAGCAATTTCAAGAAGACCTACAAAATCGTTATATTGGTTATATTAAAGAATATCTATCGCCACGTTATGTAGATTTTATTGGCAAAGAAATTCAAACGGCTTACCTTGAGTCCTATTCTGAATATGGTCAAAACTTATTTGATCGTTATGTTACCTATGCTGATTTTTGGATTCAAGATCAGGAATTCCGTGACCCTGAAACTGGTGAATTATTAGATCGAACCGCACTGAATGGAGATCTTGAAAAAATAGAAAAAGCAGCGGGCATAAGTAACCCTAAAGATTTCCGTCATGAAGTCGTGAATTTTGTTTTACGATCGCGTGCTAACAACCAAGGTAAAAATCCATCTTGGGCGAGTTATGAAAAGCTACGTCGTGTGATTGAGAAGAAAATGTTCTCAAGTACGGAAGAGTTATTGCCTGTCATTTCCTTTAGTGCCAAAGCATCCAATGATGAACAACGTAAACATGATAATTTTGTTTCGCGGATGATGGCGCGAGGTTATACCGAGAAGCAAGTGCGTTTATTAGCAGAGTGGTATTTGCGGGTGCGTAAGTCTCAGTAGTTGTGGAAAATAATCGGCTCTTGCAGCGATGCAAAGAGTGCTAAGAAAAGAAAAAATGACATCTTTCTTCGAGAGCTGATAATGGCTCGTTAAAAACACTTCGGGTATGACAGGGTGAAAAGTATAAACCGCTTTTCTTTTTGATGAAGGATGCCGAAAAATAATATTTCTTGGCGTACTCTGCATCTTGGCGAGAGATATGTTTTATTACCTAGAGGCTGTAAGCACTTGCAGGATCGAGGTATGATAAAAATACGAGGTTTAGCATGTCATATATTATTGATCGTCGTTTAAATAGTAAAAATAAAAGCACTGTCAATCGTCAACGTTTTCTTAAGCGCTATCGTAAGCAGATTCGTAAATCGGTTTCTGATGCGGTCAATCAGCGCAATATTCAAGATATGAAGCAGGGCGAGTCCATTTCTATCCCTAAAAAAGATATTTCAGAGCCTGTACTCAGTCATGGTCAAGGGGGGCGGCGCACGGTTGTTCACCCAGGCAATAAAGAGTTTGCTGAAGGCGACCGTTTACCGCGTCCAGAAGGAGGAAAAGGGCGTTCTGGTCAAGGAGAAGCCAGTGATTCTGGCGAAGGCATGGATGAGTTTGTCTTCCAGATTTCGCAAAGTGAATTTCTAGAGTTTATGTTTGAAGACCTAGCTTTGCCCAATATGGTCAAACGTCAGTTAATGGGGACGGAGTGTTTTAGTTATCATCAAGCTGGCATCAGTGAAGTGGGTAATCCAAGTCAAATGAATTTAGTACGGACAATGCGTAGCGCTCAAGCCAGACGCATAGCATTAGGTGGTAAAAAACGAAAAAAAAGGCGTGAACTACAGCATCAATTAGCCGCTTTTATTGACCCGCTTTCAAAATCAGAGCAGCTAAAAAAAGAGGATATTGAGGAAGAAATTGAAATTCTAACTAAAAAACTGAATGCGCTTCCCTTTATTGATGAGTATGACTTGAAATACAATCTTAAAGTCAAACGTCCTAAACCTTCCCCACAAGCCGTTATGTTTTGTGTGATGGATGTATCAGGCTCAATGACACAGGATATTAAAAATATTGCCAAACGCTTCTTCTTTTTATTGTATTTATTCTTACAACGTAATTATAAAAAAATAGAGGTCGTGTTTATTCGCCACCATACCCAAGCCAGTGAAGTTGATGAGGAAACTTTTTTCTATGACCGTGAAACAGGCGGTACCGTCGTATCGAGTGCCTTAGAGAAGGTGAGTGAAGTCATTCATGAACGTTATCCACCAGAGCAATGGAATATTTACGCCGCGCAGGCATCGGATGGTGATAATTGGCCAAATGATCAAGCCATTTGCCATCAATTAATGACTGAAAAAATATTGCCATTTGTGCAATATTTTACGTATATCGAAATAGGCGGTAGTCAACCCCAAGAATTATGGCATTTATACCAAGGCATTCAAAAAGATTTTAGGGATAACTTTGCAACCAGCCGAGTTGAAAATGATGCTGATATTTATCCTGTCTTTCGTGAGTTATTTGAAAAGAGGGCGAGTAGATGATAAACCCTAAGCAACAACGCGAACCATTATCAACCCAATCAGAATGGACATTTGAGCTATTAGAAACCTATGACAGAGAGATAGGGCGCATTGCCAAAGAAAAATTTAAGTTGGATACCTATCCGAATCAAATCGAAGTGATTCGCTCAGACCAAATGATGGATGCTTATTCTTCTGTGGGGATGCCCATTAATTATAATCATTGGTCTTTTGGAAAAAGCTTCCTTTCTACCGAAAAAAACTACCAGCGCGGACGCATGGGGCTGGCTTATGAAATTGTGATCAATTCTAATCCATGTATATCTTATTTGATGGAAGAAAATACCATGACGATGCAGGCGCTGGTGATTGCACATGCTTGTTACGGACATAATTCATTTTTTAAGGGGAATTATCTTTTTAAAACTTGGACAGATGCGGATGGGATTATTGATTATTTACAATTTGCACGCACCTATATTGCTAAATGTGAAGAGCGTTACGGCTTTGAGGAGGTTGAAAAATTATTAGATTCTTGTCATGCGCTTTCAAATTATGGGGTGGATCGTTATAAGCGCCCTAATCCTATCTCTGCAGAGAAAGAGCAAAAACGACAACAGGAACGGGAAGCGTATATTCAGCAGCATATTAATGATATTTGGCGGACTATTCCGAAGCAAAAACAAGACGAATCTTGTGTTGAAGAAGTGCGTTTTCCTCCTCAGCTCGAAGAAAACATTCTTTATTTTATCGAAAAAAATGCGCCTCATTTAGCCGCATGGCAACGTGAAATTGTGCGTATTGTACGTAAAATATCCCAATATTTTTACCCACAAAAACAAACCCAAGTGATGAATGAAGGTTGGGCAACCTTTTGGCATTACACCTTATTGCATGAAATGTACGACGAAGGTTTGGTAACGGATGGTTTTATGTTGGAATTTTTAACCTCGCATACCAGTGTTGTCGCACAGCCAGACTTTGATAGTGATTATTACTCGGGTATAAACCCTTATGCACTAGGTTTTGCGATGATGCAGGATATTCGTCGAATTTGTGAGAATCCTACCGATGAAGATAAGGAGTGGTTTCCTGATATAGCAGGATCAGATTGGTTGGAAACGTTGCATAATGCAATGGAGAACTACCGTGATGAAAGTTTTATTCTACAATTTTTGTCACCTAAACTCATTCGTGAATTTCATCTATTTCTAGTTGAGGATGATGATGAGAGTGAAACCATTGGCATAGAAGCAATACATAATAAACGCGGCTATCAGCGTGTTAGAGAATATTTATCACAACAATATAATTTGGGTTATAGAGAACCCAATATACAAGTTTATAATGTTGATATACGCGGTGATCGACGCTTGACATTGCAGCATCAAATGCACGATAGAAAACCATTAAATGATGACACAGGAGAAGTTATTAAACATCTGCATCGCTTATGGGAATATACCGTTGTATTGGATTCTGTCGATGAAGAGGGCGTGACTAAGCAGAGTTTTCGTTGTTCGTGAGGTTTGTTCAGGAGTTGTAACACGCTAAAAAAGGGTGCTACAGAAACATTTTATAGCACTCTTTGTATTGGCCTTGTAGGATTGGTAAAGTTGCGGAACAGATGGCTCTAAAAATCTACGTAGACTCATTCAAATTTCATTAATGCGGAGCGCTAAATAAATTTCTTAAAGAAATACTAAGAAATCCTTCGCCCTTCTTATTAGGAAATTGTTCAAACAAGGCTTTCTTTGTTGCTTCTTTGGAAAGTTTTTTCTTCAAAATAGCTTCTAGCGCAACTAAATAATCAATATTCTGCTGAAAAACGTCTGGAGTCGTATTCTTTCCATGACCGACAAGGATCGTTTTGTAGTCTTTCGCTTCATTTTTTTGAAAGTCTTTGAGAATGTTAATCCAGTTCATATTCCGCTTACGCTCTGATGCCACTAAAAACATATTATTATAGAAAAGGTCTTGTCCAATCATCACGCCATGTTTAGGAAACTTAATTAAAATAGAATGATGAGATTCATGATCTTTATATTCTTCAACAATCACCTCTTCTCCATCCCATGTTTGTGCGCCAAGTGCTACCGTTCCTGTCAACTTTATTACAGTATTTGGCATATTATCTTTCAACTTCTTTTTCATTATTTTTATATAGCGTTGCCCACCTTTGGCTAAATCTTTGGCCGTATTAAGACTAGCAATAATAGGGGTTTTCTCCGCACTAAAGACCTCAGCGCCAAACCAGTGATCAGGATGATTGTGCGATAAAATAACCGCCTTTAATGGTTTGTTTAATCCTTCAATATAGCGTTTTAATTTTTGAGCAGATGATAATGTCATTTGTGCATCAACAACCCTTAATTCATTGGCTGTTTCTATAATGTGTGCGTTGGATATACCATAAAAAGTATGAATTTTAGTAGGGCCTAAATTTAGAATATTGACATTTTTTAAAACATTGGAGCTTTGTACCCTTGTTTTATGTGAGGGATTTATATTGATTGTTTCTGCACATGCCGTCAAAGATACTGATGTTGCCAATAAACTAATTATAAAATAGCCGTGTGATTTCATTGTTGTTTCCTTGTCGTATTTTGAAAGAACACCTATTATATTGTTTTTAAATTTGATATAAATAGTGATTTAGACAACACACTGTTCTCTTTATGGAAACTATATCGCAAAAAATTGTTAATTTAGCCCCATTGATTGAAACTTTTAGAGTGATTCATAATAAAGGTAGCCTAACAGCAGCGGCTAATGAATTGAAATTAGGGAAATCTGTTGTCAGTAAACGCTTAACGCAATTAGAAACAACCCTCAATGTTCCTCTATTTGAACGCACTACACGACGATTATTTTTAACAGGGGCAGGGCATAAGCTATTGCGTCATGCTGAAATGTTACACCATGAGTTTCATGCTACCTTTGAGGATATTGAACAATGGCAACATGAGCCAAGTGGTGAATTACGTATTACTGTTGCGAATATTCTATCGAAAGATGCAGTTTGTATTTGCTCAGCGTTTCAAAAACTTTATCCAAATGTTGTTATTATTATTGATGCTGATGATTATAAAATAGATTTAACAGCAAGGCGTTATGATATTGGACTACGTTATGGCTGGACTGACAATGAAGTGTTAATTGCTAAGCGTTTTGTGAAAAATGCACAACCTGTTATCGTTATTCGCAGCGATCAATTGGAACACCCCTTAACAACCTTCTCTGAATTATCTGATTTACCATGGGCAGTTCCTGACCCTAAGCATATTGTTGATTTTAGAAAATGGGTTTTAATTCATAAAGATGGTAGAAAAGCTAATTTAAGTTATGAGCCTGCTTTTATTTGTCATCAATCCCATCAGATTAAAGAAATGCTTTACCAAGGAGCAGGTATTGTTATTTGGCCGAGAAAAGATATTAAGGAAGATATAGAAAGTGGTTTGCTTACAGAGTTATTGGTCGATTGGGAGATGCCTTGTCATGAAATTTATGCCATGTATCCCTCCGCTTCAAGTTTATCGCGTAATGCACAATTGTGGCTGACTGTTGCGACAAGCTATTACAAAACATAGCATTATAGATTCGGTGGAATGTGACCCCCTCTTTAATTTACAAATAAAAAAGAGTATTTAAGCTGATCTTTAATTCAATCAAAACTCTCGTAAATATAAATAAATACGGGGAATGAGAGGGATTGATGGCAGCTTGTCTTTTCGTCTTTTTCGTCGCAATGATACTTCATTATCCCAGTTCATCAATTCTCGCACTTCCATTGTGGGATCATCAGGAATAAATAAAGGTAAATTGGCTCCGTAAGTGCGGGTTGGTTGTTTTTCTTGTTGATGATAAACCATAACACGAGGATGTGGCGCGACTCGCTTTTGAAGGATTAGATGTGCAGTGGGTGCTAGTGAGGCTAATAGATCAATTTCTTTATCAATGACAATATTCCAATGCTCAATAGAAACTCCAGTAGGAACTAGAGCGCGTGATAAACGAACAAACTCAAGCATTTTATCGCGTGTTGTTCGCGTTGAACTCATCGTATGTCCTATCCAACTAAAGAGAACTTTACGTTTAGTAGAGTAGGGCGCGGCAATGTGGCGATAGAGTTGTAATGCAGATACACCAGGCCACGCGAGTTTAACGTATTTAGGACGTGTTCGTGGATGAATCGGTTGCAAACATTGTCTTAGCTCATCCTTATAAGCATTAATTTCGGCAACCTGTTCATAGGCATTTTCTGTTAGGCGAATAATGCCCGGCAAGCGTGTGACTGTTGCAGGATGCTGTGATTCTTTTCGATTAAAGCGGAGTAAGCTTTGCTTGGTTGCTTGAATGGCTTGCTCTGCTACTAACCGCTCTAACGAAATAGACTCAGGTGCTAATTGGTCTTCCATAACGGGTGTTTTCCACACAATAGCGGAAAGGCAGTGTTCAGGCCATTGGAGATTAAATTGACGGATTAAAGTTTCTATTTTCCTTTTACGCTCAATAAGTTCATCAATCGATAAAGTAAGCATCTGCTATTCTCCAAAATTAACTATTTAAGTAAAACCATCCCTACATTGTATCTTAAATTTTGTGTTACTAGTAATAATCATCTGTAATTCCATCAAT
>JAGLDQ010000103.1 GCA_023145535.1 Cocleimonas sp.
ATGCCAATGTTTGCAATTAGTTTCTATACTAATGTATCGGATTTATTTTATTTATCAATAAATAAAGTCAATCTTAATGATCAAGGAATTGCTTGAATGTCTATTGCAGGCTGCAAAATTTGGTGAGATCCGTCCTTTTATCAATAGAGTAGGGGCAAAAGGACGGTATGTTGAGGTGTTAGTGTCATTCTTTATTAAGTTGACGATACAACGGGTTTAATGACTCAAGAAAGAGGGGCAATTAATTGTCCATTTTCATAATCAATATAAGCTTGCCTAATTTCCTCTTGGGTATTCATTACAAAGGGGCCACCGCGTGCAATGGGTTCATTCAGCGGCTTTGCGGCAACAAATAAAAAACGGCTATCTGTTCTTGCTTGTATCGTAATATTTTCTCCTTTACTCAGCACGGCTAACTGTTGTGTTGCTAGTGTTTTTTCTTCAGCACCCATCAATAATTCGCCCTTTATCACATAAATAAAAGCATTATGATCTTTAGGTAAGCTATCGCTAAATGATGTGTTTTCGGAGAGGTGAATATCCCAATAAGTAGGAGAAGTTAGGTCATTTTTTATGATGCCTTGAGTTCCTTGTTGTGTGTTGCCTGCAATGACTTTAAGTGAGCAGGATGTTCCCCGATGTTCTGTTGGAATATTCTCTTTACCAGTTTCTTGATAAGAGGGGGCATCCATTTTATGTGATGCGGGTAGGTTTATCCAAAGTTGAAAACCCGCGAGTAACCCCGCTTCTTGTTCAGGCATTTCTGAGTGAATAACACCGCTTCCTGCGCGCATCCATTGTACGCCCCCTGCCTCAATTGTTCCTGAAACACCGGTACTGTCTTTATGGCGCATTTTTCCTGCTAGCATATAGCTAACGGTTTCAAAACCTCGATGCGGATGCGCGGGGAAGCCTCCGATATAGTCTTGTGGTTTATCGGATCCAAATACATCCAGCAATAAAAAAGGATCAAGTGCATTCAGATCGGGTGTGCCAATAAAGCGTGTTAGTTTAACACCCGCACCATCAGAATCATTTTGGCCGGTGATAATTTGTTTGATTTCACGTTGTTTGTTCATCCGTTTTTTTCCTCATCGATCAATAAGCTTGTCAATTGGTTGAATAGTTCTTCTGAAGTCTCAAGTGAGTTAAGTTGTGAGGAGTCAATCACGGTGACATCGCTCAAGCCAATAAAGCCGAGCACTACTTTAAGGTAAGGGGATGCATAGTCCATCTCACTACCAATCGGTACGCCGCCTGATGCCATAACGATATAGACTTTTTTATGCTCTAATAATCCTTGTGGGCCATTTTCTGTGTAACGAAACGTTAAGCCTGCTCTGGCAATTAAATCAATCCACGTTTTTAGTGTGGCAGGAATACTAAAGTTATATAGGGGGGCCGCAATGACGATGATTTTTGCCTGTTGTAGTTCAGAAACAAGGCCGTCAGAAACTTGTAATGTTTGCTGGTGTTGCTCGGTTCTTTCATCAATAGGGGTAAAATTCGCTTCAACCCATGGCTCATCGATGAAGGGTAATCCCTTAGCGACATCTCTTTCCTTTCTTTCAAGTGAAGGATTTTTTTGCTTTAAAAGGGAGATGAGAGAAGCCGAGACGCGGCGTGTGATGGAGTCTTCGTATCGACTACTCGCATTGACCTGTAAGATGGTGTTTGCCTGCATTTTGGGTACCTTTTTTATTGTTTAATGGTGTTGCCGTGTGGGGGCTAGTTTAGAAAAAAATGAAGAAGGAATAAATAAGCAAAATACAAACTTATTGTTTCTGTAGTTGAAACAATAAAAGGAATGGCTCTGTGAAAATAGTAACAATAAGATTAAATTTTAATCATAATAATTAGCACGTTTATCGTTGTTGCTCTGAGTGAAAAACTTACAAAATGTTACTAATAGATTGCCGAGAAAAGATCATTTCTTGCTCGACATCAATTATAAAAGTAATTTTTTGGAGTGTTTCTATGAATCATCTAACAACTATCTTTGTGCTAACGGTGGCTTCCTCAATAATGGCATGTCAATCAACGACGAAAGAGCAAACTCCGCCACGGGTTAATCATGACAGTGCTATCGATAAACAACTTAAACAAATAATAGCAACAAACCACTTAACAGGTAATGCGATGCAAGGGCGTAGCACGCCTGATATAAAGAGTCCCAAAGCGCAGTTAGGGATGCGTCTGTTCTTTTCAACGTCATTAGGCGGTGATCAGGACTCGGCATGTGTTACGTGCCATCATCCTGCGCTGGGTGGGGGGGATAATCTTTCGTTACCGATTGGGGTTGCGGCTGAACGTCCTAATCTTTTAGGTAAAGGTCGATTGACTGATGCTAATTCTCATCTCAAGGGTGTGCCATCGGTGCCAAGAAATGCACCCACAACGTTTAATATAGCGGCATGGGATGAGGTGTTATTTCACGATGGACGTTTGGAAAGTTTAGGAAAAACACCTTCTGCGGGCGGTAATGATCAGCAAGGTATTCGCACGCCTGATGTGGCTTTTGGGCTACGTGATCCACTGTCTGGGGATAATTTGGTTGTTGCTCAAGCACGCTTTCCTGTGACCTCTCCTGAAGAAATGAAGGGGTTTGATTTTGAGGATAAAAATAATCAAGAAATACGTGAATATTTAGCCAGTAGAATAGGTGATTATGATGATAATCATGGTCACTTAAGCGTGCCAAGTTATTGGTTAAAGCAGTTTCAAACGGCCTATCAAGCCCCCACAGCTTCAGCGAAAACATTGATTACAGAGCAGAATATAGCGTCTCTTATTGGTACTTATGAACGATCACAGGTGTTTACAAATACGCCTTGGCGACGTTATGTTGAAGGAGATAAAACGGCTATTTCTGAATCAGCAAAAGCGGGAGCGGCGTTATTTTATACTGCCAAACAAGCGGGTGGTGCAAATTGTGTCGCTTGTCATCGTGGCGATTTCTTTACTGATGAAAAATTTCATAATATTGCGACGCCTCAAATTGGTAATGGTAAGGGCGATGGCGCGGATGGAAAATCTGATTTTGGACGTTTCCGTGAAACAAAGAAAGAAGCGGATAAGTATGCGTTTAGAACACCCACTTTATTAAATGTAGAAGTCACCGGCCCGTGGACGCATGCAGGCGCTTATACTGATTTAGAAGCAATGGTATGGCATCATTTAGATCCACGGGATGAGGTCACAAATTATGATGTCAGTCAGTTATCTCAGCCTAATATTGCCAACCTTGATAAGATACAAGTGAATACACAGCCTGCGTTAGAAAAGCTTGATAAAGATCGGGATGCGGGTTTGTCAGTATTGCAAAATATTGATTTAAAAGATAATCAAGTCGCGCAACTGGTGGACTTCTTGCATACATTAACAGACCCTTGTGTGAAAAATAGGGCGTGTTTAGCAAAATGGATCCCGAATGAAAGTGAAGATCCGAATGGGCATCAACTTGATGCGGTTGATACTTATGGTGATAGATTGTAGCGCCAAAAAAGCCTATCGCAAGGATAGGCTTTTTCTTATAGAGCGATAAGATTATTTGCTAAGCAATGCATTTATAGCTTTTTTAAAACGTAGCCCCACTAACAATAGCCTGTAAGCCTCTAGCTTGGAGCATTAACTGAATAGGAGGGCCTATATAACGGCTCAGATCCTCAATAAAAAGTTGTTCGCTAATGCCTACTTGTGCTATGTCTTCTTCTGTTTGGCTTAGTAATAGCTTACGTCCACCGTGGCTATCAATGGCATAAATGCGGAAAAAAGCCCCGCTATGCGGCGTGATGCGATTAAATTGCCAACTAAGTGTTAATTCATTTTTATTGCCTGCCTGTAGCTTAATAGGCGGTGATATGGCGGTATCTCGATCGATGCGCCAGCCATTAACTCCAGATCCTACGATAGGGCCCCCTTCATTCGGTTGTATCTGTCCTTTGTGTGGCTCAGTCTGAACCTCCTCAATGAATAGACTCTCTAGATCTTTTGCTGTAGGTGCTGGAGTATGAGAGGGCACTGTTCTAACAATAGGGGGTGTCGGTACTCTTGGAGCGGCAGGAGCTGGTGCGCGCACGGCTACTGGCATGGGAGGTGTTACTCTTGCGGGAGGAGGCGTATAAGCAGGCGCGGGTGTCCCTAAATATTGCATTAAGGCCGCATATTTTGGGGTGGATGCTTGCCCTGCATGGTCAAGCATGGAGAAAAAATTTTTCTTGGTGAGTTCGCCAATGCCATAAAAATGCATTAATAAACCACCACCATGCTCTGCCCAACCCGCTAGGTAACGTTCGTAAGCTTCTTGCATGCGCGGATCTTTTTGTGCGCGCATAAACATATTAAGCACGGCGGGGTCTTTGATGGTGTGCGGGGGGTCATAGCGAATGAGATGTTGTCCTGCTTCATAAGCCAGTAACTCTAACCCATATTTATCAGCCAGCTTTTTACTGCTATCAACATATCGGCTTAAAGTAAGGTTGATCGCACCGCCAGGGTGTCCTTTTTTGAGTACGCCACCTTGTAAAATCTCGGTGAATAAACGTGACATGCCGCCATCAGGATCTTTTGTCCATTCTTTTATTTCGGGGCGATGTTCTTTACGCGCAATATAATCACCAAAATAAGGGCCAATGGCATACGCATCAACATATTTTCCACAGCCGCCCGCTTCTTTCCATAACGGGCAGTCGAGCGTTTCAGTACCGACCCATGAAACGGCTGCTTGAGCCGATAAGACGCATTTAACACGATGACGTTGATTGCCAAATTCATTTTTCCAAATTTTACACATTTCAACAGTGCGCTTAGCATACCAGTTGGTTGCCATTGAAACACGGCGTTGATAGGCGGGTTTGTCGGTGTAAGGGAAGTGCCATAATTTATCGGCTTTACGTGCGGCATAGGTGGTGGCAGGGAAAATAACATTCCACATTT
>JAGLDQ010000104.1 GCA_023145535.1 Cocleimonas sp.
TTTTTCATCGCTATCCTTGTTATGTTTATCGGGTTACGAGGCTTCAACCGCGTAACCTAAAATGATGGTGCTAGCCATCTAGAGCCAGAAAAAATTAGGTAATCTCCATGAATCCAGCATTCTCAGTCATATTTTTAACAACGCTAATAGGTGCTGCACAAGGCTTATTTCTAGCACTCTTTACAGGGCAAATGTTCACGCACTTTAAGCTAATGCCTGAACAAAGTGATCCCACTTTTTATATTATTGGCAGCTTTATCGCGGTGGTGCTATTAGGCTTAGGGTTGCTTTCCTCTATGTTTCACTTGGGTCGGCCTGAACGCGCATGGCGTGCAGCAACGCAATGGCGCACCTCATGGTTATCGCGTGAAGTTATTGTGCTACCAGCGGTTATGGCAGGCATTAGTGCTTATGGTGTGGCACATTATTTTGATTTGACCTATGCCTTATTTGAAACGCCAGGGGGGACAGGTATTAATGCGACCATTATTGTTGGCTTAATTACCACGGTCTTAACCTATGCACTCTTTGTTTGCACTGGAATGATCTATGCTTGTATGCGCTTCTTACAAGAATGGCACTCACCTTTAACCGTGATTAATTTCACTTTATTAGGGACGGCATCAGGCTTTACCCTCGCCGCGTTACTCTCCGCTTGGCTAACCACAGAATTAACCGATTTCTATGTCACATGGGCGATTACCTTTACGGTTTTAGCGTTTATCTTCCGCTTGGCATCGGTGATTCGTAATAAAAAAATCACCCCAAAATCAGACCTGCGTTCAGCCATTGGGGTACGTCACCCGGGTGTCGTGCAAATCACACAAGGCTTTCTAGGGGGCTCTTTTAATACGCGTGAATTTTTCCACGGTGCAACGCAGTCTTTTGTGAGAAACATCAAATATATCTTCTTTATTCTGCTCTTTTTTGCGCCCTTAGTATTGCTTACGCTGAGTCTCGATAACTCAGGATATAGCGTGTTATTAGTCACCGTGTTGATTCAGTACTTAGGATTACTGGCAGAACGCTGGTACTTCTTTGCGGATGCGAATCATCCTCAAAATTTGTATTATCAGAATATGGCTTAAGTGCTTTATTATTCGATCTCTTTCATCGGTCAGTTGACACTTCTATCGTCGGTATGAAGCCTAAGCGTCGGGCTATCCTGACGGACAGAAACGGGATACAAAAGGTGTAAAGTCTGCTCATTATTATTAGCCTAAGCCTCAGGATAAACAACCACTTAGGTTTTATAGTGAATCAAAATATAAGTTTGTAATAATATTATAATAAACAAACTTATATAATACAAAGGCTTAACCTGAACTTGTGTTTGACAATATTCCTCTGATTCTGCCATTATGGTGGCGCAATTAGAGATTTTATTAGCGCAATAGAGCGAGTTAATAAGATTTTCTTGTGTGTGTCTGTAACAGATAAACCACCGAGGAAAGAATAAAATGCACCAATTAAAATTAAAAAGATCGTTGTTAGCCTCATCGTTATCAATCGCATTGTTTGCCCCCATCGCCTTTGCAACCAATGGCTTGGCTCCAACAGGGCTAGGCCAAGAGCAAAAAGCAATGGGGGGAGCGGCGGCGGGTAACCCTGTTAATACGATGAGTATGGCAACTAACCCTGCGAGTGCCTCCTTTATTCGTGATGGTTGGGATGTTGAAATGGAGTTGTTTAAGCCAAATCGAACCATCACACGTACCGCAGGTCTCCCCAGTAAAACATTTAAAGGCAATGAAAAATCTATTTTCGTTATACCAGGAGGGGGCTATAAAAAACAATTAAATACTCAATATGCAGTTGGTATCGTCCTGTATGGCAATGGAGGAATGAATACTGAATTTAAGTCAGGCCCAAGTTTTATTTCCTCTGGCGCAGCAGGTTTTCCTCCCGCAGGAACCGAAATTCCATTTTCACGCTCAAGCGCTCATTCAGGTATCAATCTTGAGCAACTGTTTGTTGCACCGACCTTGGGAATGAAGTTAAATGAAAAGCATAGTCTTGGCGTTTCCTTAAACTTGGTTTACCAACAATTTAAAGCACAAGGGTTAGGCAGTTTAGCGGGGAATTCATCAGAGCCAAATAACTTCACCGGTAAAGGAACGGACTCTGCATCAGGTGTGGGTGCTACCTTCGGTTGGATGGGAAAATTATCCGATACAACCACCATGGGCGCTTCCTATCGTCTTGAAACCAAAATGAGTAAGTTTAAAAAATATAAAGGACTATTTCCAAATAAAGGACGCATGAATGTACCTGCAAGCTTTGTAGTGGGTCTTTCGCATCAAGCAACCCCAAAGACAAAAATGGCGATCGATCTTCAGCAAATTTACTATTCAAACGTAGAGGCTATTGGTAATAGTTCAACGAATGGTAAACGATTTGGCGAAGCCAATGGGCCAGGCTTTGGGTGGAGTGATCAAACGATCATTAAATTCGGTCTTAAGCATCAATTGAATCCTAAGTTAGCGCTAATGGGAGGCTATAACCACGGTGATTCACCTGTTAAAGCAGAGGATACTTTTTTGGGTGCATTGGCTCCAGCCGTGATCGAAGATCATTTATCATTAGGCTTTGAATATAAGCTCAATAACAAAGCCAGTGTTTTGGGGAGCTATATGCATGCTTTCAGTCATAAAGTGAAAGGTGATTTAGCAAAAGGAACACCCTTTGATTTAGAAATGAAGCAGGATGCAATCGGCATCGCCTATAGTGTTAAATTTTAAGACGTGAATCAAAGCGGGGCTTGCCCCGCTTTTTTATGTTGATGACTAAAGCACAGAAGCAATCAACAATTTAAAAGGGGTTTAAAATGTTAAAAAAAATGAGCTCAGCAGTTTTAGGGGGCGTTGTACTAGGATTATTATCGACTTCTACAATGGCCGTTGAATTTATGGATGAAATGTGGGCTAAACAGGTGTGTGCCGCATGGAATAACGAGGCCGTATTAACAGAAAAACTCGCGCAAATGCCTGAAGACATGTTTGGAGAAGGCTATCAATGGATTAAAAATGATGCAGGTAGAGGCTATAAAATAATAACCCTGTCGCGTGATGGTTGCAAAGCGCCCAAAATACAATTAAATATTGCTGAAAAAAAG
This sequence comes from Cocleimonas sp., assembly GCA_023145535.1. Taxonomy (GTDB): domain Bacteria; phylum Pseudomonadota; class Gammaproteobacteria; order Thiotrichales; family Thiotrichaceae; genus JAGLBW01. The sequence goes on from JAGLDQ010000104.1 coordinate 3,116, forward strand.
GGTAAAACAATATGCCTCTATGGCGGTAAGTTAGATGGCAAGAAATTAAAGATGGATGTTGATTATTATATGCACGCCACCGATGAAAATTGGACTTGTATGGGATCAGGTGGTTGCGGTGTGATGGGATCTATGATGACAGGTAAATTAAAGTTTGAAGGCCCTAAATTAGAAGCAATGAAAGTCATGGATCCTTTTGCTAGTTTTTTAAAACTAACGGGTAAGATTGAAGCCACTAAAACAGCGTGTAAATAACGAAACAAAAATCTGAATGGGATAAATTGTAGAATAAGATGAAATAAAAAGACTTGATCTCTTGATCTTTAACTGTCAACGGCTTGAGGGGTTGAGAAGAGCTGAGATGAGTTGCCCTTGTGTTTTTGGTGGGCGCATTGCCACTAAAACCCAAGGGAAACAGGGTCAATCACATATCTGCCATACGGAATCGAAGCATCGTATCGCTGGCGCGTGCCGTTAATCCGCACGTGCTCACAAATCTAGGTATTGGTGATTAAACCGCACTGCA
>JAGLDQ010000105.1 GCA_023145535.1 Cocleimonas sp.
TTGATGAGCCAGATATTTTGCTGTTAGATGAGCCAACCAACCATCTTGATATTAATGCGATTTTATGGCTGGAAGACTTTCTAAAGACCAGTTACAAAGGCGCTCTTATTTTTATCACCCATGATCGTGCTTTTCTTAAATCATTAGCCACCCGTATTATTGAACTTGATCGAGGTAAAGCGAGTAGTTGGCCCGGTGATTATGAGAACTTTTTACGCCGCAAAGAAGAGGTGCTTCATGCAGAAGATCAGGAAAATAAACGCTTTGATAAAAAATTAGCACAAGAAGAAGTATGGATTCGCCAAGGCGTTAAAGCCCGTCGTACCCGTAATGAAGGACGAGTACGCGCATTAGAAAAGATGCGAAAAGATCACTCTAATCGTCGCGTACAACAAGGCTCCGCTACCATAAAGGTTGATTCTGGAGAGCGTACAGGCAAGCGAGTTGTTGAAGTTGAACATCTGACTTATACCCTCCCCAATGGACGTGTTTTAGTGGATGATTTATCCTTATTGATTCAACGGGGCGATAAAATTGGCTTAATTGGCCCAAATGGTGTCGGTAAAAGTACCTTATTACGCGTGTTACTAGGAGAAATCAAAGCAGACACTGGCAAATTAATTGAAGGGACTAACCTACAAGTTGCCTATTTTGATCAACTACGCTCACAACTCGATGAAGAAAAAACAGTAAGAGATAATATTGATAATGGCGCGGATCGCATTACAATTAATGGCAATAGCAAACATGTTATTAGCTATTTGCAAGATTTTTTGTTTACCCCACAGCGCGTTAACTCACCCGTAAAATCCTTATCTGGTGGAGAGCGCAATCGCTTATTACTGGCAAAACTCTTTATCAAGCCCGCCAATGTACTGGTGTTAGATGAGCCAACCAATGATTTAGATGTCGATACATTAGAGCTACTAGAAGAGCTATTACTAAACTACAAAGGCACTGTGTTAGTCGTCAGTCATGACCGTGCTTTTATTAATAATATTGTGACAAGCTGTCTTGTCTTTGAAGGCGATGGAAAAATTGATGAATTTGTTGGTAGCTATGATGATTGGCAACATCTAAACCCTAGCGCTGGGCTGGCCGATGAAACAAACAAAAAAGTCACCAAGGAAACAACTCAAAAAGACAACGCTCCACATAAAACCTCAACAGCAACGCCAGAAAAAACCAAACAATTGACCTATAGCGACAAACGCAAACTAGAGGCACTCCCTCAAGAAATTGAGCAACTTGAAATAAAGATAGAGCAATTACAAAAAACAATGGCTGCCCCTAATTTTTATCAACAAGACCACAGTAAAGTGAGTGCCGTAACGGATAAACTGCAACAAGTAGAAGCCTCATTAGAGGAAAAGTATAAACAATGGGAAGCACTAGAAGGTTAATATTCCTTTATAGGTATAAGGGTATTTATGTTGAAAAATAGACAATAAATGATTCCATAGTGAATGCGTTTCTCTTATAGTAAAAACTTCAAATAATTGATCTGCTTGATATATATCAACGTATCGCAAACAATCATTATCTACATTAGAATATACTTATACATAAAACTAGGAGATTATAATGATCAAAACAAAAATCGCTTTAATGGCTAGCACGCTACTCATCTCAGCATTAAGTTTTTCTGTTCATGCTAAAGAAGACAGCGCCACCGTAGAAGTGGGCATTACACCAAAAGTTAGCGCTGTCGATATTATTCATATGGGCAAAAAAATGAGCATTACGCGCAATCAAAAGAAAGATAGCGTAATCCCTAAGATTTACGCTAAGACTTCTCGCGCTTGCCCTCCTTTCTGTATTCAACCGATGACAATAGCACCTGGTGTTGAAACCATTGGTGAACTTGAAATATTGGGTTATCTTAAAAAATCATCGGCGGGCGCACCCGTTATGGTGATTGATGTAAGAACACCCGAATGGATGATGCGTGGAACCATTCCTGGATCGATTAATATTCCTTGGACAAAGTTAAGCGTAAAAGGCGCGGATACATGGGAAGATGCAGCAACGGCAGAAGAAGTCATCGTCAGCCGTTTTGATGCAACCATGAAAGATGAAAAATTAGAATTCAGTCAGGCGAAAACATTGGTTTTATTCTGTAATGGCCCTTGGTGTGGGCAGTCTAGTGAAAATATTAAATTATTATTAAAGAAAGGCTATCCTGCGAATAAAATCAAATGGTATCGTGGTGGAATGCAGTCTTGGACTAGCTTTGGTCTTTCAACCGTCTATTTCCGTAACTAATCATTATGTGAAATAATGCCGTGACATCCACACGAAAATCCTCGCTATGGCGGGGATTTTTTTTGCCTTAACTTTTTTCAAACTATAAACTCCTACTTATTATGTCCGATAAATTACAACGTTTTTTAATTGAAAACACCAATGTACGCGGTGAACTAGTGCAGCTAGACCAAGCATGGCAAACCCTGCAAGCAACCGCCTCCTACCCTGCCCCTATTCGCACAGTATTAGGTGAAGCGCTGGCAGCCGTTTCCTTACTCGCAACCACAATAAAATTTAATGGCTCGCTTATTCTACAAATTAATGCGAGCGCTCCTGTGCATTTGCTCGTTGTACAGGCAACCTCTGATCATACGGTGCGTGGGTTGGCACATTGGAATGAAGAAATTCCTGATGATGCAGGCTTTAAGGAATTATTTACGGAAGGGCGCATGATTATCACCATTGAGCCAAACGATGGCGGAGAGCGCTATCAAAGTATCGTATCCCTTGAGGGAAACTCATTAGCCGATAGTTTAGAACGCTACTTTGAAACTTCTGAACAGTTACAAACTCGCTTATGGCTAGCGGCTAATGACAAAATAGCAACAGGGCTCTTATTGCAACGCCTTCCTGACAAGGACACTAGCAAACATTCCATTGAATCTAACGATGAAAGCTGGAATCGCACTTCAGCATTAACCGAAACCATTAGCCATGAAGAATTGCTCACGCTGGATACCGATACTATTTTGCACCGTTTATATCATGAAGAAGCCTTGCGCTTATTTGATGCCGAAAATATTGCATTCAAATGTCCATGTTCACCACTAAAAGTAGAACAAATGGTCACGTCACTTGGCGTAGATGAAGCAAGGGATATCATCAAAACACAAGG
>JAGLDQ010000106.1 GCA_023145535.1 Cocleimonas sp.
GCTTTTCTTTCAGGATGATGACAACATTTAAGGGGTCGGCAAATTTTTTGTGCAGCATTTCAAACTGGTAGAGTACGGTTCGGAGAGAGGGGAAGTCTGAAAACTTTTCCTCCCCCTATAAAGTCATCCGTTCGAATCACATTGGATGCGGTATAATCCTACAAATTTTCTTTATCCTCACCTAGTAATGCCCCGACAAACGCGCCTGAATCGAATACTTGTAAGTCATCAATACTTTCGCCTACGCCAATAAAGCGTACGGGGATGCCTGCTTGCTCTGCAATAGCAAATAAAATACCGCCTTTGGCCGTGCCGTCTAACTTGGTTACCGTAATGCCTGTGATCCCAATTGCATGATTAAACTCCTTAGCCTGTGCTAATGCATTTTGTCCAATACTCGCGTCAATCACCAACATCACTTCATGCGGGGCTTCGGGGTCTATTTTTTGCATTACTCGCTTAACTTTAACCAACTCTTCCATTAGATTACCTTGGGTATGCAAACGCCCCGCAGTATCCGCTAATAAGACATCCACCCCGCGCGCTTTGGCTGATTCCATTGCATCATAAATAACCGATGCACTATCAGCGCCTGTTCCTTGCGCAATAACAGGAATATCATTGCGCTCGCCCCATACTTGCAACTGCTCGACCGCCGCCGCACGGAAAGTATCGCCCGCCGCTAACATCACCGATTTCCCTTGGCTTTGGAATTTTTTGGCTAGTTTACCAATAGTCGTGGTCTTACCTGCGCCATTAATACCGACCATTAAAATAACGGTTGGCTTATGTTCCTCTTTAATTTCGAGCGGCTTTGCAACGGGTTCTAAAATATCAACCATTACGCTGTACATCGCTTGTGATAAAGCATCAACATCGTTTAGTTCTTTGCGTTTTACTGCATCCGCCAGTTGATCGATGATTTTCATGGTCGCCTCAAAGCCAACATCCGCCATTAATAAGCGGGTTTCCAACGCCTCAAGCACGTCATCATCAATTTGTTTTTGACCCAAAATAAAGAGTCCTACCCCTTCACCTAATGACTCCCCTGTGCGCGACAAACCTGTTTTCAATCGTGAGAACAACGTTTTATTACTCGGCTTTTCCTGTGGAATATCAAGAGTAGCGTCAACCTTCTCCTCCACGGCTTGTTGCTGATCCTTTTGTGGGGTTCTTTCGGATTTTTCCTTTTTGCTCTTAAATATGCCAAACATCGTTTATACTGTGCCTTTCTAATAAAAATCAGATTTGAAATTAATGAATAGAATAATATCACGCAGCCTATTGCTTCTCGCAGTTCTTTTTCTTCCTTTAGTTTCACTTGCCAAGGAAGCTCCCCCTAAAGCACCAAAAACCACCCCTAGCGTGCAGGAATACACGCTTGATAATGGTTTAAAACTATTAGTTAAACAAGACAAACGGGCACCCATTGCGGTCGTACAAATTTGGTATCGTGTTGGCACTAGCTATGAGCATGAGGGCATTACAGGATTATCCCATGCACTCGAACATATGATGTTTAAAGGCACAAAAACGCATAAATCAGGGCAATTTGAAGTTATTTTGTCAGAAAATGGCGCGCGAAATAATGCCTTTACCTCGCAAGATTACACAGCCTATTATGAAGTGTTAGCGAACGATCGCATTGAAGTAGCGCTCGCCTTAGAAGCAGATCGAATGCGTAACCTCATCCTTGACCCAAAAGAATTCAAAAAAGAAATTGAGGTGGTTAAAGAAGAGCGTCGTATGCGGACAGATGACAACCCTGTTTCATCCACCCGCGAGCAATTTAACGCCGTTGCCTTTATGAATAGCCCTTACCGCGCCCCTGTGATTGGCTGGATGGTGGATTTGGAGACCATGAAGCTGGATGATTTACAGGATTGGTATAAAAAATGGTATGCGCCTAATAATGCCACACTGGTTATTGTGGGTGATGTGGAGCCAGAAAAAATTAAAATCTTGGTGGATAAGTATTTTGCCCAGATTCCTAAAGGCGAATTACCCGAAGTTAAATTACGCACAGAAGTTAAGCAATTTGGTGCGCGTTACTTAAAAGTCAAATTGCCCGCTAAAGTTGCTAGCTTACGAATGGGCTTTAAAACGCCTGGAATGATTGATGCCATTAAAGCGGTTAAAGGTCAGCCCAAAGTCGAACAATGGGAGCCTTATGCACTCGAAGTATTAGCCACGATCCTTGATGGTGGTAGTAGTGCGCGGTTGGCTAAAAACCTCGTTCGTGGACAAGAAATAGCGGTGGGTGTGGGCGCGGGCTATTATGGCTTTGGACGCTTATCGGATCTATTTGTGCTCTCGGGTACACCCGCTAAAGGCACGACTGTTATGCAGCTAAAAGATGCCTTATTAAAAGAAATTCAAAAACTAAAAGACACCTTAGTAACGGCGGATGAGTTAAAGCGTGTTAAAGCACAAGTGATTGCGAGCGAGGTGTATGAGCGTGATTCTATTGAGCATATCGCCACACTTCTTGGTTCATTAGAGGCAACAGGGATTGGCTATCAATTAATGGATGCTTATGTCCCACAAGTATTGGCCGTAACACCAGAACAGATTCAAACCGTTGCTAAAAAATATCTCATTAATGACCATTTAACGGTGGCAGAACTGATTCCTCAAGCCCTAAAAAAAGCAAGCGATAAGCCAGCAGGAGATGCAAAATGAAAATAATAAAACACCCCATACGCACTATTTTTCTCATCATTGCATTAACGGCAAGTACGCTTAGCCTTGCGGCACCGAAAATACAAAACTGGACGACAGAGAATGGTCTGAGCGTTTATTATGTGCATGTACCTGAGTTACCCATGATTAATTTACGCCTCACCTTTGACGCAGGAAGCGCTAGGGATGGCAAAAATTTCGGCGTGGCAGGACTAACCGCCGCGATGCTGGATAGCGGCACGAAAGACCTTAATGCGGATCAATTAGCTGAAGCCTTTGAATCGGTTGGTGCAGAGTTTTCATCAAGTTCAGCACGGGATATGGCATCGATTTCACTACGTACCCTGACTTTGCCTGATGAGCAAAAGAAAGCGATTGACACTTGGATGGATGTTATTAAAAACTCCGCCTTTCCTGACAAAGATTTTCAACGTCTTATCAAACAATCATTAGTGGGTCTAGAAGCCGAAAAGCAAAGCCCCGCCGCCATTGCGAGTAAAGCCTTTTACCAACATTTATATGGAGATCATCCCTATGCCTTTCCGCAAAATGGTAATGAAAGCACCATAAAGGCAATGAAAGTGGATGATGTAAAAGCCTATTATGCGCGCTATTTTGTGGCGAAAAATGGTCAATTAGCCATCGTTGGCGCAATCAAACGCACAGAAGCTGAAACATTGGCAAAACAAATTGCCCGCACCTTAAAAGCAGGAGAAAAAGCCCAAGCCATCCCAGCGGTTAAACCACTGCAAACATCAGAAACCCTACATATCGATTTTCCATCCTCACAATCGCATATTATGATAGGACAACCTGGTACTAAGCGCGGTGATAACGATTATTTTGCACTGTATTTAGGTAATCATGGTTTAGGGGGGAGCGGCTTTACCTCACGCTTAATGAAGGAGGTGCGGGTTAAACGCGGGCTTTCTTATAGCGTCTACAGTTATTTTGTCTCTATGCGCGAAGCAGGCCCCTTTTTATTAGGCTTACAAACCAAAAATTCACAAGTAGAGGAAGCGATAAAAGTAGCAACAGATGTAGTAAAAACCTTCCAGAAAGAAGGCGTGAGTGAAGCGCAGTTACAAGCCTCTAAAATCAATATTACAGGTGGATTTCCACTACGTACGGCCAGTAATAATGATATTATTGGTTATATTGCTATGATTGGTTTTTATGGCTTACCACTTGATTATTTAGATACGTTCACAGGGACGATTGATAAAATATCGCGCGAGGAAGTCATGGAGGCTTATAAACGTCGTTTGCATCCTGACAAATTTCTTACGGTGATTGTAGGAAAGAAAGTGAAGCAGGTTGCACATAAGGATGATAAAAAAGAACCCACGCAATAGCCTTTTTATGCGACTTGCTAAACACTACAAATAGTAATCAACCACGGAAGACAGGGAAAGTTTATTTTATACCATCATCGATTCCGTGGTTATTATTTTTAATCCCAAGTACCTAAAATGCCTAGAAAGAAGCATCCCCTCCCCCAAAAAAAATCAGGCAATAATACGCTCCGCATAATCGGTGGGAAATGGCGCAGTCGTAAGCTCAACTTTATGAGCGCACCTCATTTACGTCCTACCCCAGACCGTGTACGTGAGACCTTATTCAACTGGCTGCAACACTCGATTGCTCATGCGCGCTGTCTTGATCTCTTTGCAGGAAGCGGGGCATTAGGTCTGGAGGCTTTATCGCGCGGTGCAGCTGAGGTAGTCTTTATTGAAAAACATCGTGCTGCCGCGCAACAACTGGAGAAAAATCTATCCTTATTAAAAGCCAAAGCCTTGGTTATTAATAAAGAAGCTAAAAGCTATCTGCTTAAAGAATCCCAAGCATTTGACCTTATCTTTCTTGACCCTCCTTTTCGTCAAGGCTTGTTACCGATCATGCTTGAACTTATTTTAGAAAAACAACTGCTTAACCCGAATGCACTTATTTATTTAGAGCATGAGGCGGAGGCGGATTATCCTTGGCAAAATTGGCAGTTAGAAGTGATAAAAGAAACCAAGGCAGGTCAGGTTAAGAGTTACTTACTCAAATATAAGGAATAATCGATGGATCTACTCAATAGCACCTTTGATTTCATTAAAAATCCAGACAATAGCTGGATACTTTATTCTATTGCGGCGTTTATGATGCTAGATGGCTTTATTATGCGAGTTATTGGTAAATATTTACCCAATATTCTCCCTAAAAAAGAAGCGGATAAATTAGCAAAATCATCATTGATTAGCTTATCAGCGAACCTTTC
>JAGLDQ010000107.1 GCA_023145535.1 Cocleimonas sp.
GGTTGCTCAATCCAATCTTGTGGATTGATAGGACAACAATTGGCCGAAGCATTTGATAAATATTCGCAGACATGAAAAAATCAAAAAAAATAGAACATTGACATTATTTCCATGCTAACGGATAATCGCGCGCCTTGTGGGTATCGGTAAATTTTATTCATTCCATACCCCTCCTTGCTCTATCGACAGAGATGATAGGGCTGCCTTAATCCAAAAGGAGAGTTAAATTGAGACATTACGAAATTGTTGTTTTGATCCATCCTGACCAAAGCGACCAAGTTCCTGCGATGATCGAGCGCTACAAAAAAGTAGTTAGCGAAAACGAAGGAAACATGCATAGACTAGAAGACTGGGGACGTCGTCCTTTGGCTTACCCTATCGACAAGCTAAACAAAGCGCATTACCTCTTAATGAACATTGAGTGTGGTAATGATGCATTGAGTGAGCTAGAGCGTTTATTCCGCTTTAATGATGCGGTTTTGCGTAATCTGACCATGCGTACTGATGAAGCGACAGCTGAAGCTTCTTTATTAAGCAAAGAGAAGCAAGAGCAACGTCCTAACCGTAACCAACGTAATAGACGCTAGTCGATCACTAAAGGAATCACACTATGTCACGCAACTTTCGTCGCCAAAAATTTTGCCGCTTCACCGCCGAAGGCGTAAAGCAAATAGACTATAAAGACCTTGATACATTAAAAGCCTATATCACAGAAACAGGCAAAATCGTACCAAGCCGTGTTACAGGAACTAAAGCGAAATATCAGCGCCAGTTAGCAACCGCTATCAAACGCGCACGCTTTTTAGCACTACTTCCTTACACAGATCAGCACAAGTAACTAATAATTTAAGAAGAACTCGTTATGGCCAGTTTTATAATGGCAGGGCGTGGACAGGCTGCGTTTTTTATTATTCTCTCCACTCTTTTATCACTAATACTCCCCCCAGTTGGGTTGTTTAGTGCTGCCGCCATTGCACTCATTACCTTGAGAATTGGTTGGCAACAAGGTCTTCTCTACACATTTTTAGGTAGCGCGGTACTAGCAATAGTTAGCTATCTACTCAAGCAAGATGCACCACTGGGCGTTATTGCAGGTTTGATGGCATGGTTGCCCATTGTTTTGTTTGCCACTATCCTCGCGCAAACCAACGCATGGCAACGTACATTACAAGCACTACTCGCGGTAACAATATTAGGCGTTTTATTATTTCACGCTTATCAACCTGAACCCGAGCTGTTCTGGCAGACAACACTAGGACAACTCAAGCCGATGCTACAGGAAGCTTACAAGCTAAGTAGTAGCGAATCGGATGAGTTAATTCAGTCAATGTCGGGTTGGATGACGGGTGTTTTTATTGCAGCAATCGCGGTTACTGTTGCGCTAGCCTTGGTTTTAGCGCGTCATTGGCAAGCAATGCTTTATAACCCCGGTGGTTTTGGCGAAGAATTTCGTGAATTACGCATTGGTAAAGTGTTTGCCCTAATTATAGTGGCCTGCATTGTATTAGCGATTGTAATGCGTAGCACTATCGCGATTGAGATACTCATTATTGCCGTGGGTATCTTTATGTTACAAGGGCTTGCCTTAGCGCATGGCGTTGTACATCAACTTGAGATGAAGCCAGGCTGGTTAGTTGCACTGTATGTGCTACTTTTTATCCTATTGGCGCAAATGTTTGTATTATTAGCTGCTTTTGGCATTATCGACAATTTCGTAGATTTTCGTCGCAAATTTGCTAAAACGGATCAACCATAAATTTAGAGATTACGTTTAGCTCGTAATTTCGTTTGAGAAACAGGTGAAAACCATGCAAGTTATTTTAATGGAAAGAATTGATAACCTAGGTGCATTAGGCGATATCGTCGCTGTGCGCTCAGGTTATGCACGTAATTATCTTGTGCCACAGCGCAAGGCAAAAATAGCAACTAAAATCAATCTTGAAGAGTTTGAAAAGATTCGCGCTGAACTAGAAGCAACTGAAGCGAAAGTCATTGCTGCGGCTCAAGCACGTTGCGATGCTGTTAATGATTTAAAAATCCAGATCACAGCTAATGCAGGCCCAGAAGGAAAATTATTTGGTTCTGTCACCGTACCTGAGATTGCAGCGGCTATCACAGAAGCAGGGCATGAAGTAGGATCTAAAGAGATTCGTATGCCTGACGGTCCAATTCGCATGATTGGTCATTACGAAGTCGGTGTTCACTTCTACTTAGATATTGATGCGGTTGTTAAAGTTGCTGTTGCAAACGAAGACGGTGAAACTGAGCCTAAGATTATCGCGCCAAAAGAAAGTATTGGAACAGGCGATAGTGATGAAGATGATGAGGACGCTGTAACTCGTTCTGATGCATCTGATCATGAAGAAGTCGTCGCAGAAAAAGAATAAGATCCTGCTTTTTAGCTAAGTTGGATAGTAGCCACCCTTATTAGTGATAAGGGTGGCTTTTTATTGAAAAGCGCAATGTTCTCACCTTGCTTATCCCTGTATATTCAAATCATCTCCCTTCTTTAGCACTAAAGGGACACTGTGTTTTATCGATGATAAGGTAACTTAACGGAAAACAGACTAACTCTTCTTTATTTTGGTGATAGGATAACTGTATTAATTTAAGCAAGCACTCGATAGACCTCATTCACTTTTCGATCAATCAAAAAAGGATAATATGTCACAATATAGAGATACTACTTATTAACCAACGAATACCCCTATAAGATACTTTACAAACCAACCGTTAATCGTAAAAATACTGCCACTTTAGTTGATTAAATATCTACCCTAACACTATATCTAGGGATAAATAAATCATTTATACACAAGTACCCCATTACTTTTCTCTTAATCTATAAATTTCAAGGTTAATCATACATTAATTTTTTATCTACATGATTAACAAGTAAAAATACTAAATTTATAAATTTTCATATAATGCGAATATCTTAATAAAGACAAGCATTTAAGCGTCTTTTATTCATTCTATTCACAGAGTTATCCACAGGCTTGTTATAATAAGTGAATAACGTCTAAAAACATACACTCTAAACCCCTTTCGACACTATAGAATCTCGTTATTTGAGATTGAAAAAATAAAAAAATCTAATAAGTAGCTAAAATGGGTCTATACTAATTCCCATGTTGTTTTGGGGGTGTTTGTATGCTTGATGTGATCGACCTGCATAAGAATTTTGGCTCACTAGCGGTCTTAAAAGGTATCTCTCTTTCTGCCTCTAAAGGAAATGTTATTTCTATTCTTGGACAGAGTAGCTCTGGAAAAATTACATTTCTACACTGTAGAAACTTTCTTGAAACACCTATTAGCGGTACGATTAAGCTCGACAACCATTCAATTTCCATTTCTAACCCCCATCCTCAACAACCCACCAAAAAACAAATCTTAGCGTTACACACAAACAACAATGATCTTCCAACAGTTTAATCTGTGGTCGCATATGACTCTGCTTAAAAAATATTAGCATTACGCTGATGAGTGTCTTAAAACTTGATAGAGAAACGGCAAAAAAAGAGCGATAGGCTCTTTAGAACAAGTATTCTCGAAGACGGTAAACCAGAGGAGGTTTTTTACTCAGCCTAAATCAGAAGCGTTTAAACGCCTTATTTCAAAGAAGCATTAATAGCAAAGGAGAAAACAATATGAAAAGAATATTTTACAGTATCATTTTATTAGTCAGCTTCAGTCTTATCTCAGGCTGTGGTGACGATAAGGCCGTGGATACAACAAAAGTCAGTGCAGATACCCCTGTAAAAGAAAAAATACGCATAGGGGTTGAAGGGGCTTACCCTCCTTTTAGCCAAGTGACGAGCGATGGAAAATTGGTAGGGTTTGATATTGATATAGCCCATACTTTATGCGCCAATATGAATGCAGATTGTGAGCTGGTTACACAAGACTGGGATGGTATTATCCCTGCTTTATTGGCAAAAAAATATGATGCCATTGTTGCCTCTATGCCGATGACCGATGAGCACAAAAAGAAAGTGGCATTTACCCATCGCTATTATCAATCACCTGCTCGCTTTATCCATAAAAAAGGCGCAAACGATACCCTCTCCAAAGAAGATCTAGCGGGTAAAAATATTGGCGTACAGCGCGGTACCGTTTCTGATAAGTTTATTACAGGCGAGTTTGGTGAAGGGGTAATAATCAAGCGTTATGGTACACAGGAAGAAGCTTATCTTGATCTCAAGGCGGGACGTATTGAAATGTTTTTTGCAGATGCCTTTGTATTACTTGAATTTTTGGGCAAAGAAGAAGGCAAAGACTATGAATTTATTGGTAAAAGTTATACCGATCAAAAATACTTTGGTGAAGGCATTGGTATAGCCGTTCGTCAAGAAGATACGGTATTACGCGATCAATTTAATACAGCGATTGCGAATATTAGAAAAAATGGTGCGTATGAAATGGTCCGTGAAAAGTATTTTGAATTTGATATTTACGGAAAATAACAATGCTATTGGGTGGATATTTACCACTTAATTTTAAAAGGGATGTTACGGACCCTTGAGGTCGCCTTATTTTCCCTGATAATAACCTTTATTTTTGGCATCTTAACCGCCCTAGGTGGGTGCTATAGCTCTACGCGGCATTCCTGATATTGTCTTAATGATGCTGCTGTTCTTTGGCAGACAATTACTCCTTAATATAAACGATCCGACACGATATTCCCAGCGATGGTAATGAAGCAATCTTTATTGCTGCACGCTATCGCAGGCATCATTACCCTTGTGGATTCTTAATATAATAATAAGGTTTATTATGTAGGCTATTGCTTGGATCTTATTACAAGATCATTTTTAACACTTTTTTTAAATTTGGCAGCAACCGAAAAAAGCTAAGGCAACAATATAGATATATTATAATATGCTTATGCGCTGTCTTTTAATTGACGAGCGGTAGCTTTTATGGTCTTATCAGACACTGATTTAGCACTTATAGAGATGCGTATATTTATCAACCACAGAACGATTATAGTAACGAATGTTACAAATATCTTAAATATTTTCCTTGATTGTCACATGACTGAAGTAGTTTTGGTGCTAAATAACGACTGAGGTTTTTTTTATTAGACGTACAAAGCTTCATCCAAAAAATCCTCATATTTAGGCCTTGTACAAGATCTAGATCATACTAATAAAAAATATAATTCAACCTGAAGTTTCTTACTAGATGAATAGTTCGCAAGCTTGTTAACCGACAAAAGGAGTAGTCAACAATGGCTCATATTGTAGTATTAGGCGCTGGAACGGGCGGAATGCCAGCGGCATACGAATTAAGAGATGAATTAGGGCAAGAACACGAAATTACACTCATCAATGAACGTGATTACTTTCAGTTTACACCTTCTAACCCTTGGGTTGGGGTAGGCTGGAGAGGTCGTAGTGATATTTGTTTTGATATTGAAAAATATGTGTCACGTAAGGGGATTAAATTTGTCGCTAATCGTTGTGAAAACATAGATGCTGACAACAGCAAGCTAGCAATGGAAAATGGCGATACCATTCGCTACGACTATCTTGTTATCGCGACAGGCCCTAAACTTTACTTTGATGAAGTTGAAGGCAGTGGACCTCATGGCGGACACTCGCATTCCGTTTGTACTGTAGATCATGCAGAGGCCTTCTACGAAGATTACAAAAAGCAGATTGAAAAAGGCAGTGGGCATATTGTTGTTGGTGCAATGCCCTTTGCAAGTTGTTTTGGCCCTGCATACGAATTTGCCATGATCATTGATACGGATTTACGTAAACGCAAAATTCGTGACAAATTCCATATTACACTGGTCACCTCAGAGCCTTATATTGGTCATTTAGGGCTAGGTGGTGTGGGTGATTCAAAAGGCATGTTGGAATCCAAGTTGCGTATGCAACACATTAAATGGATTGTTAATGCAAAAACTACCAAGGTTGAAGCTGGCAAAATGTTCGTTAGCGAACTTGATGCGAGAGGTGAACTCTCACAAGAACATGAGCTAGCGTTTGATCTTGCGATGATGCTACCCGCGTTCTTTGGTGTTGATGTCGTCACAAAAGTAGAAGGGTTATGTAATCCACGTGGTTTTATTATGGTGGATGATTATCAGCGTAATCCAACCTATAAAAATATTTATTCGGCGGGTGTTTGCATCGCTATTCCACCCGTTGAAGCAACCCCTGTCCCAACAGGCGCACCCAAAACAGGCTATATGATTGAGTCGATGGTGACCGCACTAGTGCATAATATTCATGAAGAACTCAATGGCAAAGAACCTTCGCATACGGGTACATGGACGGCATTATGTTTAGCGGACTTTGGTGATACAGGTGC
>JAGLDQ010000108.1 GCA_023145535.1 Cocleimonas sp.
AGCTTTAAGTAATTATTTTTTCTATATAAAAAGGCCATTTCAGCAGCAACTATAGAGCATTCAAATAATAACGCAAATCATTCGTATTATTGAATCAAATCAGAAAACTATTCCTAATAGAATAGACTAGAAATTATTGGGTATTGCTTTTAGACCCATAAGGAATATAGAGCTTGAAAGTAAAACCACTTAAAAGCAATAAGGACGCTATTGATTTAGAAGTAGCGATAATTAAAATTTATCACACTCCATTTGATTGATCAATAATCAAACTAAAAATACTTTCTCATAAGTTATTTTAATAAGGAAAAAGCATTATTGACCAAAAGAAAAATAGCTCCCTTTTTCTAGACAGCACAAAAAAAAGCCGACTCAAAGTCGGCTAAAAAGGAGTAAACATGAAACTTTAAAATTTATTTATGATGTGGATCAGCGACTGAATCAGCTAATGACTCTGGCAATAAACGAAGCACTTTTACACCAACGACAATAACCAACAGCGTCACAGCAACACCACCAACACCCAGTAGCAACTCAGGTAATGAAGGCATATAACTATTAATAACACCATCAGAAAAAGCACTTTCTACGAGGGCATTAGGAAATAACACCAATGGGTAACTTTGACCACCAATTAACACATTATAGAGCAAACTGAGACCACCAAAAATGGCTAGGACAGCCGCCGTACCCAATGCTAAACGGTTGTTCTCTAATCTTTTGCACCAAATCAAGAACATAGGCACTAAGCTCCCTAAGACTATTTGCCCTCCCCAAAATAAGAAAGTGTAGAGTCCGCCATGAAGCAAGATATACCCTTCAATACCATGATGCTCTGTGGCATATAAATTCGTTAAGTGACGAGCCAACTCAAAGAATAAAACCGCCGCAATAAAAATAGCCAATGTATAACGCAAACGATTCAGTACTGCATCGCCTAATTCACGCTTTGTCCATTTATAAGCCGCCATTAAGACTAAGATATAAATAGCCGTTCCTAGCACATAAGAAAGCACGATAAATAAAGGTGCCATAATCGCGGCATCATAATATTGACGAGCGACGAGAAAACCAAAAATTGAGCCTGTCCCCATTGTTAAGACAAAACGCCAAACAAAGGAAAGATAACCCGCTGGCTTATAAAGACTTTTTGCCAACTTACTTCTATCCATCATAGTCCATAGATAGAACGCCATTACGCCTAGGAAACCACTGTAAAGCATGATATTCCACGTAAAGATGGATTTAAAATTAAAATAAGTCATCGCTACAATGAGACGATCAGGATGCCCCAAATCGAGCACTAACACGAGCAGGCCACCAATCAATAGCGCCATTGCGGTCACAACGGATAAACGCCCTAAGGGTTGATAAATCTTCTTACCAAAAACAGTGCCCACGGAGCCAATATTTGCTGCACCTGATGCGGCAACAATCAAAAAGATGGCAAAGACATGCGGCAGACCCCAGACAATTTGATTATCCATGCCTGTCACATAATGTCCTGAGTGTTCCATAAAGAGAAAGGCTAAAAAACCCATCCCAGCAAGTCCACCGGTTATTGCTAGCAATGCAATAAAACCAAGTCCACCACCTGCTTCGCTAAATACGATTCTATTATTCATAATGCTTAGATTCCTTGATAACGAACGCCAGTATTAAGACCAAGGTCAGCACGTATTTGCGTACCGCCAAACTCTTTTAATGATTTGCTGATGTTACTTTCTGGATCTTTAAGATCGCCAAAAATAATAGCACCACCACTTACTTTCACACAGGCTGGCTCTTCACCTACATCAATCTTACCAATACACAGATCACAAGACTCAACCGTGCCTTTACCACGTGGCGTATCGGGGCGCTGGTTTTCTATTGTTTCATGAACAAAACTACGCGCCTTATAAGGACATGCCATCATGCAATAACGACAGCCAATACAAATATGCTTATCAACTAAAACAACACCATCAGGGCGTTTAAACGAGGCTCCTGTAGGACACACATCAACACAAGGTGCTGTTTCGCAGTGCTGACACATAATAGGCAAAATGGTTTCTTTACGCGTCGTTTTATCGGTTACCTTAACTTTGCGTATCCAATGAGAGTCCTGTGCATCATTTGAGAGTTTTTCATCCCCCCAACCGCGCTTTTTACAGGCTTCAATACCTGCGTCAATCGCACTTTCTGTTAGCTTATTGGTATCGATCAACAGACCCCAACGCACACTATCAGTACTTGCTTCATCCGCCGCTTTTGCTTTCACTTCACGTAAAACAATAGAGGGTGCAATAGTCGCTATAGCAGCAACCCCAGCTAACCCTGCCATAAATTTACGACGATAAGCGTTTATCTGATCACTCATTGCGTCACCTCAGTTGAAGAGTCTTCGGTTGCAATATTTAAGCCTAATGGAGGCTTCATTGCCGTGGCTGTTTCAGGCTTATCGGGATGAGATGCATGACACTGGAAGCAATCTATCTGCACACTGACATACTCATGACACGTTACACAAAAATGCTCCGAATCTTTATGCGTAACCGTCTTGTTTTCCGTTGGTGCGGGCACATGACAATCAATACATTTTTTAAGACTGTATTTCGGAGTTCGTATGCCTTCATGCATCGTCTGATCGCGCTTATGCAAGAGACGATCCATATGATTTTTACGCATATCAGCTTTATGAGCAATCATCTGCTCTTCGGTGTCAAACTTCTTCACCGCTTTGGCTATTTTTGTCTCTATCTCAGGCGGCTCGCTTCCACAACCCGACATTCCCAATAGAGAAAATAGTAACAACATCAGCGATGTTACTGACAAGAATTTGCTAAACATAGGTATACCTGATTATCTAGGATTTACACAATACGCAGTGTTGAAGTATTTTTTCAATACTCCAACATTGGAATACATTCACCTTAGAGAAGAGGGAATGAAAGTCTATCTTAACCGCCAAGACCCATTTCGATATAGCCTGTAGGACAGACATCGGCACAAACATGACAACCAATACAACGATCATAGTCCGTATCAACATAACGACCCAGAACCGATGGATTACCCATGCCACGTTTCACCTTGAAGACGGCATCTTGAGGGCAGAAAATAACACAGTTATCACACTCAAAGCACATGCCACAACTCATACAACGATCAGCTTCTTTTGCAGCATTATCGTCATCAAGTCCTTTCATACGCTCCATGAAGTGACCCAATACTTCGGTATCACTTGGCACGTCTTCAACCCGTAGATTACGATCATTTCTTTCAAAGTGTCCAAGGAATAACTCACTTGACTCAATGATTTCATGCTCGGAACGATCATCAAAGTTATGAACCGCGTAGTTCATCGTATCTGTACCACGCATATCATCTGTTCTTGTGTCATCAAAAGAAGTCGGTGACATTTCAAATTCACTTAACTTATCAAGCAGATCAAAGTGATGCTTATCGACTTTAGGACGACGCTTATGCTTCTGATTATCAAAGTAGTTATTAATACTTTCTGCCGCAATAGATGCATGACCAATCGCAGTTGTTAATAAGTGAGGACGAATCACATCACCTGCCGCAAAGTGTCCTGGCTTATTCGGCACTTGATAGAACTGATCCGCATCGATCATGGGTCTATCAGGATTACCCACTTCTTCAACGCCTTCTAAATCAGTAAATTGACCAATCGCTGAAACAATCAAGTCTGCTTCAATAATCGTCTCTTCGCCACCTTCAACGGGTGTTGGAATACCGCCTTCCATCGTACATTCAACCAGCTTTAATGCGGTTGCGCGACCACTTTCATCGGTAATAATTTCAGAAGGTACGATACCTTTTAGGATATGAACGCCTTCACGATCAGCATCATGAATTTCATGCTCAGCAGCAATCAACTCAACTGCTGTCAAAGTAACGCTATCACAGGCAATATTATCTTTAGTATCAACATCATGAACAATCCGTCCTTCTGCTGAATCTTCAGGAAGTTCATTATAATCTGAACGTGTACCGATACGACGCGCAACCGACACAACATCGATTGATGTATCACCCCCCCCCACACAGACTATTTTAGATGAAGTATATTGCATTTCACCTTTATTAAACTGCTCGAGGAAATCAACCGCTGTCACACAGTTAGGCACATCATTCCAGTTTTCAAGGAATAAACCCCGTCCTTTCTTTGCACCTAATGCCCATAAAATGGCATCAAAATCTTTTTCTAGTTCGGCAACAGAAACATCACGCCCAACACGGGTGTTCGCACGGAATTCTATATCACCCATATCAAGAATACGTTGATTCTCATGGCGTAGCGCTTCGCGTGGTGTACGGTAGTTAGGAATACCGTAGAACATCATGCCGCCCATTTCTGCATGATCATCAAACACAACCGATGCATGCCCCATTTTACGTAACTGATAAGCTGCCGCCATTCCTGCAGGGCCAGCACCGACGATGGCAACTGTTTTACCTGAAAGCTCACTCGGTGCTTCAAATTTGAACCCACCTTCAATCGCTGAATCACCGATATACTGCTCAACCGAGTTGATACCAACAAAGTCATCCACATCATTACGGTTACACCCTTCTTCACAAGGCGCAGGACAAACACGACCCATCATCGCAGGGAACGGATTAGCCGCCGTCGAACGACGGAATGCATATTCTTGCATTGACAACCCACCACGTGGCACTTCTATACCCCGTACGATTTGCAACCAACTACGAATATCTTCCCCTGAAGGACAGCTACCTTGGCATGGGGGTGTTTTTTGGATATAGGTAGGGCATTTATACGACGTATCTTCTTGGAAGATATGATCATGCATACTACTCCATTTATCTTCTCCCTCTTCATAACGACGGAAGTTACGTACCACTGTTGTATCATCAGGTGATGTTGCCATGCCTATTCTCCTACTATAGCCTTACAGCTAAGTTAAAATTCTATACAAGTTTGCTAACAAGCTTGTTTAAATTAATGCGTTAAAACTACTTTGATTCTTTTTCAGTTTCACTCTCTTTAGAAGCATCTTCTTTAGCGCCTTCCGCAGCAGCGGCTGC
The DNA here is from genome assembly GCA_023145535.1 of Cocleimonas sp. Classification (GTDB taxonomy): domain Bacteria; phylum Pseudomonadota; class Gammaproteobacteria; order Thiotrichales; family Thiotrichaceae; genus JAGLBW01. The sequence continues at coordinate 5,059 of JAGLDQ010000108.1, forward strand.
TTCTCTTGACTCAATTAATTGCTCTTTTGCTTCATCGTAGTCAAATTCCATATCCTCAATCTCATCTTCACTTAATTGCCCTGTGAGGATAATTGCACTACTAACCAACTGGTGCACACTGACGATCTGATCCATCGTAAAACCATAATATGGAATAACCTTGGTAAACTGTGACTTACAGATCGCACAGATCGCTGCCATATGGGTTACGCCATGGTTTTCGGTCACATGCTTGAGTGCTTCCATTCTTGGCTGTGCGCCTTTAACACGGATTTCCATTAAGTCATCCGTTAAGATACCCCCACCGCCACCACAACAGAATGTCGCGTCATTAATCGTATCTTTAGGCATATCAACGTAGTTATTACACACGGCTTTAATAACATTACGTGGAACTACAAATTGCCCACCTTCAAAGTCACCAATACGTGAACCACGTGCAATATTACAAGAGTCATGGAACGTCAATACCATGTCGTCGTTGACCGATTTATCAATATTTAGCTTACCCGCTGCTAAGGCTGGCTCGGTGATTTCTAATACATGCTGTGGAATAGGATAGTTTTGATCCAAGAAGTCCCAAGGGCCTGCCAATGTATTCAAGAAGTTGTAAGCAACACGCCATGCATGACCACACTCACCAAAAACAATGCGCTTAACACCTAGGTCAATTGCTGCCTTACGAATACGCAGTGACAAACGACGCATATTCTCATAACTAC
>JAGLDQ010000109.1 GCA_023145535.1 Cocleimonas sp.
TACCGAAGTTCGCACCTTCTGATGCATAAGAACTTAGCGTAAAATCTAATCCTAATTCGTGGAATACTTTTGCATAGCCCATCAAACCATCGACGTGCGGCTCTGCAAAGAAATCGGCTGATGGGGTAATCAGCAGGATGTCAGCGCCTTTTTTATTCATCGGCAACTCGACTAAAACACCCGTCTCGTCATAAATATCTTCTTCTAGACCTTCCAAGGTATCCGCAAGCGCATTCTCAGGAAGCCCTAAGTTATTACCAATTTTGTGTACCTTACCCATAATCTCAGTACAGTATTTTTGCCCCATACCAATATGATCAAGGATTTCACGGGCGGCCATTGAAATTTCTGCGGTATCGATACCGTAAGGACAAAACACAGAGCAACGACGACATTGTGAACACTGGTGATAATAGTTATACCAGTCTTTTACGACATCTTCCGTTAAGTCTGCTGCCCCTACGAATTCAGGATAGCCTATTTTACCAAAGAACTTACCGGCAAAGGTATAGTAACGACGGTAAACCTTACGCAATAAATCTTGACGTGCCACAGGCATGTTTTTAGGGTCTTGCGTACCAATAAAATAATGACACTTATCCGTACAAGCGCCACATTTAACACAAATATCTAAAAATACCTGTAATGAACGATAACGACTGGTTAAATCACCCAGTTTATCAATGGCTCGCTCTTTCCAATTTTCAACTAATGTGCCGCCGTCTCCATAATTATCAACACCTGCTGGCATTTCAAAATCAGTTGGAAAACCCATTTCTTTTTGAAACTCAGGCTTTGATATCCACGGGCCATGTAAATGCCCCATTGTGCCGTCTTTAAGCGCAGGAACATCGACAATACCATCTTCGCCCGTTACCGTTGGAATTTCATAATCTGCCATAACGTATGCCCTTATTTATCCAACTCATGCAAATACAGTTTATCTTGCTCTTCTAGCTTTTTAGCCCAGCCCGATAAATGACGTTTTTCTCTTGGATTATCAACCTGATTACGAGTCGGGCTGAAAAACACACCAGGAGCATGTAATAATTTACTAATAGGAAATATCAACATCAATATTGCAACGAGCGACAAATGCACAATTAAGACAGGATCCGCAGGCAATGGATTGAAGGTAAAGGTTCGCAGCCCCATAAAGAAGGTCTTTACCATTAAGATATCCGTGTGGCTGACAAACTTCATCATCAAACCTGAAACACCAATCATAATCAGTAAGCCTAACATTGCCCTATCCGACGGAGCGGTTATATAACGCACTCTATCTATGAAAATACGACGCAATAACAAACCGATTAATGCAATCACCATTAAAAACCCTGCATATTTTCCAAAAGGTTGTACTATTTCAATAACAAACCAGACAGGATCTTGGAAATAACGAACATGACGCAATAAAATAAGTGCTAAGGCGTAATGAAACAAGATCCCTAACACCCATAACAATTTATTAGCACGAAATAGGCTATAAAAAAGCGCAACTTCTTTAAACATCCGCACCCAAACCCCTCTTTTAGTCAAAGGGGCAGGTGTTGTAGGAATTTTTAAGGGGGCTGGAGTTTTCCAATAGGTAAAAACCTTAAATGCGATTCCTAGCACCATAACTAAGGTGGCGACCCAAAAGAGCACACCAAAAAAAACACTCAAGAACACGTTACTTTCTCCTGAAATTCATCTCTTTCATAAATTCACATAGGTGCTAGCAAGCATACGTGTTGATAGCTGAAAGCAACTGATGAACAAACAAAAAACTATCAATATAAATTTATGAAAGAGATCGGAGAACATGCTCCGATTCTCTTTTTTAGCTAAAAATCAATCATCCTTAGCTAAAAGCATAAAAGCCTAAATAAAGCTTATACACACCCTGTTGGCTTTGGTAGACCTGCATATTTACAAGCTTGCTTACCAGGACCATAAGGGAATAAAGAATAAAGGTACTTAGAGTTACCTTTATCTTTACCTAAACGCTTTTTAACGGCTTTCGTCAATACGCGTACTGCTGGAGCAATTTGATACTCTTCATAGTACTCACGTAAAAAGTCAATAATGTTCCAATGCTCATCCGTTAGCTCAACATCTTCTTCTTTTGCTAATGCTGCACCGATTTCACGAGTCCAAGAACCCAAGTCAATTAAGTAACCTTCTTCGTCTAACTCTATTGTTTGACCGCCTACTTCGATAGATGCCATGTCAAATATTCCTTATATTTATATTAAAATTGCGCTGTTCAACGACTTATTGTCTCAGGCGTACACCCAAAACAAATAAGCACCATTATAACCAGCTCTGTGTTGTCTCATTATCCGTAGTCAAATCAACAAAACCTGCATAATCAACGGTTTTAATACCTTCGATTAACCGGTCTTCACGCAGCCCACGAGCTGTTAGGTCACCGACTAAAACATAAACACTTTTATCAGCCATTGCTGCTTTAAGTGTATCTGCAAACGCTGTTCCGTCTATTGCACCAACCGCCGCATCTTCAATCATTAAAATTGAATCACCTGCGGATGCATGTCCCAAACAAGACTCAAATGTCACTTTTTCAAACGGTGACTTATTTACAATATGTAGCATTGCCATTTTTCGTCACTCCTTTAGAAACTTAATGTCACTTCTTGCTCGGCCATAACAGCCGCCATTTCTTCACGGTTTACCATGATGATCGATGGTTTTTCTTCATAATCTTCATCTTCATCTTCCCAAACCAGATCCATAAGATCATCTTGAGTTAAACCACGTGCTTCGAGTGACTCTTTTTCGACATACATTTTGCTAACATCGTAATCACCCAATGCTTTATAAGCATTTGAGAAGTTCTTTTGACCAATACCTGTCGTGTCTTGACCTTTTGTAATCTGATAAACACCATCATCTAAAAATGCTAATGAAATATCTTGATCAAACGCCGCCGCGATTAAAACAACTTCTAAAGACTCTAACGCATAAACCGTACCGTAAGGGGCTTTGCGATTAACAAACATGAATTTCTTAGTCGCCATGATTAATCTCCAAAGACGATAGTACGATCACTTTGAATTCCACCTTCGATCAACTGACCCAAGCCTGAAATATGAAAGCCATCAATAATATTGTTAGCGTCTAAACCTTGACGTTCTGCTTCTTTAGCATCCATCAAACCACGACGTTGTGCGGCCGCAATACAGATAACCATATCAAGATTATGCTCCTTCGCGAGTTCCGACCATTCTTTTTGTAGCAAACGATCATCCCCAGGAGGAAGACTTAAACGTGTTCCATTGTTTACGCCATCGTGATAAAAGAATACACGAAAAATTTCATGTCCTTTTTCCAGAGCAGCGCGAATAAATTGAAGTGCTGTATCAGACGATTGATGCTGATACGGCCCTTCATTTACCATTACTGTAAATTTCATATAAAAAATACCTAAATATCGATAAAGACAGATTTCAGGAGGCAAACTAAAAAGCCTGCACTCCTTTCATCACACTAATTTAGAAGCGGATATGTGTCGACGAATTCAAATTCGCACGAGCACCGCGCCAGTTATCAATATGGTACTTAGTAAATGGCAACCCTGTTTTTTCAAAGAATTGTGGCCAACCGATACGCTCAACCCACTCATTGATACGCTCCCAATCACGTGCACCTTCTTTATAACAATCAAGAATCTTCTTAACGATTGCTGTAGCTTCAGGCCAGCGAGGTGGGTTATTCGGGATACCAGCAGCAACTAGACGTTGGAATGTTGGCTTACCACGTGCGTTTGAGTGATTACCACCAATCCAAACTGCAAGCTGAGTAAACTCATGATCATTGATCTGCATTGGAGGACAGGGAGGGTAACAAGCACCACAACAAATACACTTCTTCTCGTCAACTTCTAATGAAGGCTTGCCATCGACCATTGCAGGACGAATCGCCGCAACAGGACAACGCGCAACAACCGAAGGACGCTCACACACATTACCCACAAGACTGTGATCAATCTTAGGCGGTTTAGTATGTTGAACATTGATGGCGATATCGCCTTG
>JAGLDQ010000011.1 GCA_023145535.1 Cocleimonas sp.
CCAACGCGTTAGTAATGCGCTTTTTAATAGCCCCTGTGAGTCAATAACTTTGCTGTAAGACTGCTGGCGTAGTTGTTTTTTAAACACACTCATCTGCTGCCATGTTTGCCTTAACGTTAGCTGTTTTCGCCAGCGCCTAATGGCGACGGGAAACACTTGGTCAACATTTGGATGCCAGCTTGCAACCTCTGCAAAACCTTCTTCAACCACCCAGTCAAACTTTATATCAGGCACATAATGTGCAGCATCGGTAAGCGCAGGTAACATATGGACAATATCGCCGAGAGAGCTTGTTTTTATTATGATATGTTGGGACACACTACCCTCATCCTTTTTGTTTACTCGACAGATTCATCAACAATGCCTTGTAATAACGCAATAATCTCATCTTCAACTTTTTTACCATCACCGAGCAATTTTACGCGACGATACGAAAGATAAATGACACCAGGCTCATCATTTAACTCATAAATAGCAATCGTAAAAGGACACATTGAAACATTGGAAGGGTGAACCACTGCCATTTTATGCGAAATTAATGCACTACAAAACTCAACGGCTTCTGATTTTTTAAAGATATTTTTCTCAAAACCAATATCTTTACCCGTGCGATTTAACATATCGCTGATATGCAATGTACCACTGACGATCATACCGCCATCGGTAATTGCCATACGCACATTTTCATTAATATCATCAAACGAAGCGCCCGCTTTGATAATCACCACTGATTTTGGCTCCTCTGAATCTTTAGCCTCAGTGGTTTCTGTTTTGGTTTGTTTTGCTTCTACTTTGGTTTCTGTTGCTGCCTTTTCAGCACAAGCGGTCGAAATAAGTAAAGAGGAAAATAAAATTAAGAATAGTTTTTTCATATGAATAGCCCCTAGCGTAGAGATAAATTAAATTTATTTGAGTGTACCACAATAAACAAAAAACCAGCATAAAGCTGGTTTTTAATGTTAAATTAGTCTGCACCAAGGGAATATATTAAACTGTTACAGCCCCATTAGGCGTACCCAAGATCAACACATCCGCTGGACGAGAAGCAAATAGGCCAACGGTTACGACACCTGCCAGCTTATTAAAGTCAGCTTCCATTTTGATTGCGTCAATGATTTCCATATCATGTACATCAATAATAATATTGCCATTATCCGTTGTAAAACCTTCACGTAATGCAGGCTTTCCGCCCATTTTTACAATTTCACGACCAATATAACTTTGCGCCATTGGAATCACTTCGACAGGCAGTGGAAATTTACCCAACGTATCAACCAATTTAGTATCATCGGCAATACAAACAAATTTCTTACTGGCCGCCGCGACGATCTTTTCACGCGTTAATGCTCCCCCCCCCCTTTGATTAGATGTAGTTCTCTGTTTGACTCATCGGCACCATCAACATAAAGTGATAACTCACCCGCATCATTTAAATCTAAGACTGTAATGCCATGTGCTTTTAAACGATCCGCACTCGCGACTGAGCTTGCTACGGTTGCATCAATTTTATGCTTAACTTCCGCTAATAAATCAATAAAGTGGTTCGCCGTAGAACCTGTTCCAATACCCACGATCATACCTGGCTCTACATACTCAAGTGCGGCGGCCGCTGCTGCTTTTTTCATTTCATCTTGTGTCATTTTTGTTTTCCTCCATTTTTAAATTGCGGTGTATAATACCTGAACTATTGCTTAATCTTGCAGTTATTGAAGTTTTTCCCTTAGCGATCACAGCAATACTTCTACCAAAGCTTGGCTACCAACGGTTAGCCAATGAGCAAACTGGTTTCTTTACCTTTTCTTACAACTACTCTCTTTTTTCCATTGGTCTATCTCTGAAGACTGAGCGTTATGTATTTGGTATTTTTCTAATGTTTCATTATTTGTTTTATTAGCCAGCGCTCTATCAATCGCTAATAGCATTCCCTCACTATCTTCTAATAAGATCACTGGATTTTTTTCGTTTGAAACTAAACAATAGAACTCTTTAAAAGACTTGAATCTCTGTTCGTTCACTTTGATGATTTCCATCGGTGCAAGACTATGCGTGCCTGTATTATGAGATGTCGGCAAAATATTGCTTAGAGTAATACTGTCAATTTTATTTTTTTCTTCTGATTTTTTATACTCTTTATTCGTTACACAGCCTTCACTCTTCTCACTCGCAACAAAAACATAGCCAGCATAAATAAAATAACGAGGATCATGATCAAATTCAAAGACCTCGGCGGTATTATCGTTTAACGGAAGATTAATATTTTTCACTTTTCCCTGTCTTACGATTTCTAGCTTTAGCACATCTCCCATTTGATGCATATCAACATAGTGCAAAAAAGTGAACCGCGTCTTATCCGAGCCGAAAACTCGACTGTTATTTTCGATTTTTTTGCCATCAATATGGGTGATAATATCACCTTTCTGTAAGATACCTTCTGCTTGCTTATTAGCACAAACTTTCGTAACAACAACCCCTGACTGACCCGCTGGAAGTTTATAATACCCCTCTCGCAATGCCGAACTTTCTAAATTTTGTGTTTCAATGGGCAAATAAGGAATACCATCCACTTTGCCATCGCTAACATCATTCAAAAAGTGTTTAATCAAATTAACAGGTATCATATACCCACCTGAATTATCATCCGTATCATCAAATTGCATCACAACCCCGACTACTTTATCGTCAACCATTGCAGGGCCGCCGCTATTCCCATAATTGATGGCAGCATCGACTTGAATCGCTAAATAAGAGATCTCACTATGTGCATAGTCTTGATATTCAATACGAGAAATAACGCCTTCTGTAATGCTCAACGCATCTCCCCCCATCGGATAACCATACACAACAACTTTTTGATGAAGACTGGGTAGCTTACCAAAGGCAAGTGGTTTAACTTTTTCAAAAAAACTTTTATCGTCAAGGGTAATTAATGCCAAGTCTGTTTCATGAGATGTTGCGACCCTTGAAGCTTTGTACCGTTTAGACCCTCCATTGAGTTGCACCTCTATAAACGTACTATTATTCACAACATGAGCATTCGTAATAATACGATTCCCTGAAATAACGAAACCTGTGGCTGTACCGCTAACAGTGCTTGTATTCCATGGCTCAGAGTCTGCAAATGACTTTTCTGTCACATGAATTTTTACTACTGACAAAGCCAGCGTGTGTTTATCCAAGGCAAAGGCATTTTGCAGGGGAGCAAATAAAAAGAAAAAAGAGAGCAAGGTTAAAAACTTTAAAAGAGTACTTTTCATATTGTTTTTTATTTTTTAGAAGGGGCTGAGGTAAGTTGTGCATGAAGATCAAACGCAAGCTTTTGAAGGACTATTTTTATAGCCCTCACAAATGCTCTACATTAATATCAAACGGGGCAGACATAATACCTGAACTTACTTAATCTTCAATTACCAAGCCAACTTTCAACAACAAATTTTTTATCCCTTGTTTTAAGCCTCATTGCAAACTAACCGACACCCTCCCCTCATTTAAACCCTTTATAGAGCCGAACAGATTCCTTAATAATTGAGATTTCAATTAAATTAGGCTTACTTGGTTTGCTATGTCAAAATAGCCTTCTTCTTTGGCATTTTCTGTTGTTTTACTTCTTATGATCGAATATCTCTTTATCATTATTGGCACGGTGTGGGTAAATAACATTGTGCTATCCCAGTTTTTGGGACTGTGCCCCTTTATGGGGGTTTCTCGAAAGTTGGAAACAGCTATCGGAATGGGCTTGGCAACGGTTTTTGTCTTAACACTCTCATCGATTATGAGCTATCTGATCCATACCTATTTGCTACTGCCCAATGGGTTGGAATATCTACGCACCATTAGTTTCATTTTAGTCATTGCCGGCATTGTTGGCTTCACGGAGTTGGTTGTACATAAAACCAGCCCTTTATTACATAATGTTTTGGGGATTTATTTACCTCTCATTACCACAAATTGTGCGGTATTAGGCGTTGCATTACTAAATGTTCAAAAATCAAATGGCTTTATTGAATCAGGTTTGTATGGCTTTGGTTCTGCATTGGGCTTTACGTTGATTTTAGTTTTATTTGCCGCTTTACGTGAGCGGATTAATGCATCGGATGTGCCCGAAGTGTTTCAAGGAAATGCGATTGCAATGATCACAGCCGGTTTAATGGCACTTGCATTTATGGGCTTTACGGGCTTGATTAAGGCATGACGCTCATTCTAGAAATAGTACTAGCCGCCTTAGTTTTAGTGGGATTAGCTGCCTTTTTTGGTCTAGTTTTAGGCTATGCTTCCGTGCGCTTTAAAGTGGAAGGCGACCCGATTACGGACAAAATTGATTCGCTCTTACCCCAAACACAATGCGGCCAATGTAGTTATGCAGGCTGTCGTCCTTATGCGGAAGCAATTGCTAAAGGTGAGATTGGTATTAATCAATGCCCGCCAGGTGGCGAAGCCACTATTTTAGCACTGGCTGACTTACTGGATGTAGAACCTGAACCCCTCGATGAAGACCTTGCCGAAGCCTCGAACACCCCTACTGTTGCTGTTATTATTGAGGAAGATTGCATTGGTTGCACACTGTGCATTCAAGCCTGCCCTGTTGATGCCATTGTTGGCTCTGCCAAACATATGCATACCGTTATAGCATCAGAATGCACAGGCTGTGATTTATGCCTACCGCCCTGCCCTGTGGATTGCATTGTGATGGAGCCTATCAAAACAACGCCTATCAACTGGAAACACCCTGAACCCTCTTCCGCCTTACAAAATATAGCCGTAAAAGTTGAAACCAAAGCAGGAGCGCAAAGATGAATGGTGAGCGCAAATATTGGACGTTTCATGGCGGTGTACATCCTGAATTTAATAAAGAACAATCCACTCGCCAACCGATTAGCCCCATCAAACTTCCCAAGCGATTGATCATACCCGTGCAACAGCATATTGGTGCGCCGACGGAGGTATTAGTTGCTTCTGGCGATAAGGTCTTCAAAGGACAACTGATTGCAAAAATGGCAGAGGGAGAATTAGGAGCGCCCATCCATGCACCAAGCTCTGGTGTTATTGGTAAAATAGAGAAACAGGCCGTGCCACATCCATCCGCACTGGATGCCTTGTGTATTGAGTTAATACTCGATGGGAAAGATGATTGGGGAAAAAGCCAATTAGCACCTTATGCTGATTTTTCACACATTGATAATAAGATGCTATTCGCACGTATTGAGGAAACAGGTCTGGTTGGCTTAGGCGGTGCTGCATTTCCATCTTCAGTAAAAATTAGCGCCTCAAAAAATACGATTGAAACGCTCATTATTAATGCTGCTGAATGTGAACCGTATATCAGTTGCGATGATCTATTAATGCGTGAACGGGCCGATGATATTGTGATCGGCATTCGTATTTTGCTGCAATTATTAAATCCGCAACAATGTTTAATTGGCATTGAAGATAATAAGCCTGAGGCCATTGCTGCCATGCAACGGGCTACCGCATCACTGGATAAGGTGCAGGTCTGTACGATTCCAACCTTGTATCCCAGTGGCGGTGAAAAGCAATTAATTAAAATTCTCACCGGCAAGGAAATCCCAGAAGGCGGTATTCCGCTTGATAGGGGTCTGCTTTGTCATAATGTTGCCACTAGCTATGCACTGTATAAAGCGGTTGTTAAAGGTGAGCCGCTTATCTCCCGCGTGCTGACTATTACAGGGGATGGTGTGAAACAGCCGCAAAACATTGAGGCATTAATTGGTACACCCATAAGTGATTTAATCGCACAAGCAGGCGGTTATACCACGCACGCGCAGCGCCTCATTATGGGTGGCCCAATGATGGGCATTACACTGAAAAATGATAATAGTCCGATGGTAAAAGCGAGTAATTGCTTTTTAGTAGCCTCAACAACATCATTACAACAAGCGAATTCAATTCATGCATCTCAACCGCAAATGCCTTGTATTCGCTGTGGAAAATGTATGCAAGCCTGCCCTGCGAACTTATTACCACAGCAGCTTTACTGGTATACACAGGCAAAAGATTTTGAACGGGTTAGTGAACATAATTTAACAAGCTGTATTGAATGTGGTTGCTGTGATTTTGTCTGCCCTAGTCATATACCGTTAGTGAGTTATTTTCGCTTTGCTAAATCTGAAATACGCGCTCAGAAAATAGCCACAAAAAAATCAGACCTATCCCGTGAGCGACATGAATTTTTGGAGTTTAGAAAAGCACGAGAAAAGCACGAGCGGGATGAAAAAAGACGTAAACATAAAGCCGCGTTGCAGAAGAAAAAAGCAATAATGGCGGCTAAGAAAAAAAGGACAGGAGAAAACGATGAAGAAAACCCAAAAGCAGATGCTATAAAAGCGGCCTTAGCCAGAGCTAACGCTAAAAAAGCGGCTCGGCAAACTAAAGATAGTCACACTAACACCAGTGATGATGATCAAGCCAAAGCGGATAAAATTAAAGCGGCAGTCGCGAAGGAAAATGCTAGAAAAATAGCACGAGAAGCGAAAAAGGAAAGTTGAGTATTAACGTATATGGAATTTAAAACAGACAATTCGCCCTTCACCGGTAGCGCTTCAACAATCGGTCGTGTGATGCGACAAGTATTATATGCACTGATCCCTGGTGTGTTGATGATGTTCTATTTTTATGGATGGGGCATACTCATCAATATCGTCCTTGCCATACTGATTGCACTTGGTTTTGAAATACTCTCCTTATGGCTGCGTAAGCGCCCTCTTAAACCCTTTTTAGCCGATTATAGTGCCATTGTAACCGCTTGTTTATTTGCCTTGAGCATACCGCCCCTTGCGCCTTGGTGGATTTTAATGATCGGTCTGTTTTTCGCTATTGTCATTGCCAAACATCTCTATGGCGGCTTAGGTTATAACCCCTTTAATCCCGCTATGGTGGGTTTTGCTGTCTTAATCATCTCTTTTCCGTTAGAAATGACACAATGGATTCGCCCTGAATTCAACGCTGGATTTGTACCTTCATTATTCGATTCACTCCGCATTGTTTTTACGGGTTTTGAAAGTCTTTACAGTGTTGATCAATGGGATGCTATAACGATGGCAACCCCATTGGATGATATGAAAACGGAGTTGAAATCAGGTCATTATTTTTCTGAAGTGATGGGAACAAGTCACTATGGTTTCGTCTCAGGCAAAGCATGGGAGCTCATTAGCCTTGCTTATTTAAGCGGTGGTTTATGGCTACTTTATAAAGGCATTATTAATTGGCGTATTCCCGTTTCATTGTTCTTGACCCTTGCTATCCTTGCTACTTTTTTCAATTGGTTAACACCTGATACCCATCAATCAACCTTATTTCATTTATTTAGCGGTGCAACTATGCTCGGCGCATTTTTTATCGCCACCGATCCTGTATCCGCCTCCACCACACCGCGCGGTCAATTATTTTATGGGGCATGCATTGGCTTTTTCATCTATATGATTCGAACATGGGGAAATTACCCTGATGCGGTTGCATTCTCCGTTTTAATTATGAATATGTCCGTGCCAATGATTGATTATTTCACCCAGCCACGCGTATTTGGCGCTAAATCAAGAGAAGAATCATGAAGCGACTCTTCAGTGCAATGCGAAAATCCAGCTTACTACTGGGTTTTTATGCCCTCATTGGTGTGCTATTTGTATCAACGGTTAATCTAGTTACTCGTGATCAAATTGCCGAAAACCAGCGTATGGCACTGCAACAAAAATGGAATGAAGTATTAAATGCCTCTCTCTATGCTAATGACTTAAACAAAGACAATAAAATGATTAGCGCAGAAGCAATAGGCTTACCCTATGAGGCTAAGGTTTATCTCGCCAGAAGCAAAGAAGGGCAACCGATAGCCGCTATTTTTAATGTCACCACCTTACAAGGCTACAGTGGTGCAATCACCTTATTGGTCGCGGTCAACTATTCAGATCAACACCTTACTGGTGTGCGCGTGGTCAAGCATAAAGAAACCCCAGGTCTAGGCGACAAAATCGAAGTTGCTAAAGATGACTGGATATTGGGGTTTAACGACAAATTTTTGACTGATCCATCCGCTAAATCATGGGCAGTAAAACGTGATGGGGGGGAGTTCGATCAATTTACAGGCGCAACCATTACCCCTCGCGCCATTGTTGACTTAGTTGAAGATGTGTTGATCTATGCACATCATAATATGCAACGGCTTTTTAAAGAGCCTATCAACAACACAGGAGACAATAAATGAGCGAAGAACAAGACAAGCCATCTCCAGCTATTGACTATTTACAGCTAACAAAAGACGGGCTTTGGTATAACAATCCTGGTTTAGTGCAGTTGCTTGGTCTTTGCCCTTTATTAGCGGTGACCAATAATGTCGTTAATGGCATTGGCTTAGGGATTGCTACCTTGGTTATCTTGGTTATTTCCAATGCTTCCATCTCCTTTAGTCGCAACTGGGTACGCAAGGAAATTCGTATTCCCTTTTATGTACTCGTTATTGCCTCCAATGTGACTGTTATTGATTTAATCATGAATGCATGGTTGCCGCAATTACATTGGGTCTTAGGTATTTTTATCCCCTTAATTGTCACCAACTGCGCCATTATTGGTCGCGCTGAGGCGTATGCCTCAAGAAATGAAATGCTCCCTGCTATTGTTGATGGCATCATGATGGGGATTGGCTTTATGATCGTCCTCGTTGCCCTCGCCGCCCTGCGTGAAATTATAGGTAGCGGTACATTATTTATCAATGCAGAAGTCATGTTTGGTGAAAGTGCCAAGCATTTAACCATCATTATTTTTGATGATTATAAAGGCTTTCTATTAGCCATTTTGCCACCTGGTGCTTTTTTGGGAATGGGCTTTTTGATTGCCTTTAAGAATATGATTGATCAAGGGCTTGATAAGCGGAAGAAAAGTTCGCTTAGTGCTATTCCTATTGCCGTTGAAAACCGCTAATAGCGAATATCTACAGCCGTGTTAACTGTACGTTCCTTTTTTCCTTTTGTATCCAAATACCCCAATCATACGATCTGTCCATGAACAAAACTAAACGCCATGAAATCCTCACCCGCTGGCAAGATGATAACCCCGAGCCAACCACGGAGCTAAATTATAACTCAACCTTTGAACTCTTAATCTCCGTCATCCTATCCGCGCAATCAACCGATGTAGGGGTTAATAAAGCAACCGCTAAACTCTACCCAATTGCCAACACCCCAGAAGCTATCTTTGCACTCGGTGAAGAAGGCTTAAAACACTACATTAAAACAATTGGTCTTTATAATAACAAAGCAAAAAATATTATGATGACTTGCCAGATGCTAGTCGAGCAACATGATTCTATCGTTCCAGATAATCGCCCCGATTTAGAAGCACTACCGGGTGTGGGTAGAAAGACGGCCAATGTCGTGCTAAATACCGCCTTTGGGCAACTCACCATGGCGGTTGATACGCATATTTTTCGTGTGGCTAATCGAACGGGCTTTGCGAAAGGGAAAAACGTCGTAGAAGTTGAACAAAAACTCCTACGCACGATTCCAAAAGCGTTTATGCTCCATTCTCATCACTGGTTGATTTTGCATGGGCGCTATATTTGTGTTGCGAGAAAACCCAAATGCCCTGCTTGCTTAATCAGCGATTTATGTGACTTTAAAGAAAAAACGGAATAATTATGTTTGGAACAGACCGCAATGCCCTACGTAAACTCTATTGTGATAGCTGGGAGAAATTCACCAGCCAACAACCTTTATCGGCATTAGAACAACAAATTGTTAGCGTAATCAAACTACATCCCGAATACCATAAAGTAGTTGAAACCCCTGATGTGTCATTAAACGCTGATTTTCTACCTGAAATGGGTGAAAGCAATCCCTTTTTACATATGGGAATGCATCTCGGTCTGCATGAACAAATATCAACAAACCGCCCTGCGGGGATAGCGGAACTCTATCAACAATTGGTAGTCAAACACGGCGAACATGATGCGGAACATAAGATGATGGAATGTCTGGGTGAAGCAATCTGGACAGCGCAGCGCAATCAAGCCATGCCCGATGAAACCGCCTATTTTGATTGCCTCAAACAAATCAATCGGTGATCTATGGTTACTCTCAACGTCTTAGCGAGCGCACTTATTTGCTTATCGCTGGCAGGTTGCACAGCAAATACTGCCTCGACTTCTACGATAAGCAACATTCAAAAAGTAGAACAAGGAACGATTATACAAATAAAAAAAATAGCGACAATAAAAGACGCTAATCCTCTGGGTAGCAGCATCGGAGTGAGTGTGGGGAGTGGTGGACATGCCGGCGTTTATGGTGCCTTTGATATTGGCCGAGTATTTTCCGCACTGACCCAACCTACACACGCATTAGAACTCATTGTAAAAAAACAAAAGGGCGAAATAGTCGCGATAACACAGCCACTAGGTGGAAAATTCAAGACAGGAGACAAAGTAAAAATTTTGCTCCGTAACGGAGTGGCCGTAGTGCAACATTAATATACACTCTCGTTTTAGAGAGTGAAAAACACTAGGTTAAACAAAGCATTAGCGTCCATAAAAATCTATTCTTAAAAAATAACTTTTTATCAGGCAATCCCTACCGTCGTACCTTGCTATAATTTCTTTTTATCTCCTGTCTACATATTCTCCTCTCCGAGGGATCTATACGACTAATTGGAGAATAAGGCATTGAGAATTTCTAACAGCAAGGAAGAGACCCAAATTGAGTCTATCTTTACAGCACCTGACCCACGGTTTATCTCCACCTTATTACTCTTTTCCAAAGGCTTTCCATGGGATAAATTACTACAGTTTTTTCAGAGTAAAAATCTCGTTTTTTGCCCCGCAGAAGATCAGATTTTTCTATTACGCCTACTGGCACTGCAAGAGTTTTTGTGCCTAGACGATGAAGCATTACTAAAATGGGCTAAACACCAGTTTCAACTCACTAGTTTTTTACATAGGGGTTACAAAGTAAATATCCCCTCTCCTGAATTACTCGCTCACTTTCGCACCACGCTAGATGAAGTGGGAATCTTAGCTTCCTTTAGAAAACAATGCCAAAAAATTATCATGATGCATGATGAAAAATACAAAGAAAAAAATAACCATCAACGCATACCTGAAGCATCAAACTGGGGATCACAACGCATTATTGGTGTCAACATTGAAGAGTGCCAATCTGAAAAAGATGCAAAATGGATTGCCTGCCCTGTCTGTAAAAGTCAAAATGTAAACAAAGTCCTTGCACCCCATTGGGTAGGAATAACAGAAGAAGATTGGTGTCGCTGTCGGTTTTGCGGTAATAAATTTAAAATTTAATGTTCGCCTCCTCAATAAAATAACACCAAAAATGAGGAATAAAAAATACAAACGACTTTGCTCTTTAATAAAGGTGTCTTAATTTTAGGTAAATACTTGTTATGGCTGATAAACTATACCTTCATGCTTACTTGAGACGACCTATGTTACTAAAGTTCAACAACACAAAACTGATCACACTCTTTATCATCAGCTTGCTAATGAACTCCGCTTTAATCGCACAACCAATGCTCTCTTATGCCGCACAATACAGCGTATTTAGCCGTGATGGATCACAATTAATTTATGTCAGCAGTCATCCCAAAGAGATTATCAAACAGCAGGCCAAAACGGGAAACATCATAAAACGCATTCCCTTGAAACTCAGCGCCAACTCAGCCTTGCTAGCACCCACTCCCGATGGGTTTAAACTATTAGCTGCACATGCTCAAGGCATTGATGTGATTCATAATGGCACAGGAAAAGTATTAAGAACGCTACCACACCCATCAGGACGCTATGACTGGAAAGGGCAAACGATCCAACAAAACTCCAATGGCAGCTTATTAGCCATTCCCTCACTTCGAAGCGGTGTGCCTAACATATATCTTATCCATACCGGCTCTGGAAAAATCATTCGTACTATTTCGCTAACTCAAAAGGGCAAGCGCTGGAACCCCAATAACAACATAGGTAGCTTTGGATTTAGCCATCATAACCGCCTGTTTGCCTATATGCTTTACCATAATGGAAAACCGACACTCCATTTGTATGATATTAATCGTCAAAAAGCACTCATGCATCTTGATATTCCCATCACCAGTTATGCCGATACGACTGGTGAAATGATCCATTTCAATCAGAACAATACAAAACTAATTATTTCAGGTGTTAACCAAAAAAATATAACGCTGGTGGATATTGTTAAAAAAACAACGATTGCACTTAATTATCCCTATGTCAGCTTTTCCAATTTTAGTGTCGATAATAAAAATCTATTGATGGTACAGCCCTATAAACAACGACTTATCTTTAGAAATTTGAACACCGGAAAACACCAATGGCACAAACTACCCGTTATTAAAAAAGGCGCTGTTTCTACTGTTATTCAAAGTGCTAATAAAGCATGGCTAGCGTTGCCTATTCAAGTTAGCTTGCGTGAAAGTTCAAAACGGTTTTTATTGATTGATGCACGCACAGGGAAAGCACTACATTAAAGAAGTTTCTTGGCAGTATTTTGATGGAATTATCCCACCGGACGACATGCCTATTTTTTTCAGTCGAATCTCAGCCGATGAAAAATATTGCAACGGCCCAGATGCCAAGCGAATCCCAATTCGCCCCTGTGTATCAAGCCCCTGCACTACCCCAGCTAACTCCTCATGCTGACGCAATACGCTTACAGACTGCCCCTGTAAAACATCCCATTGCTGCCACTGTTGTTCAAATTGAGCTAGACTAAGCTGTTCAAAGCCTTGTAAATCATCAATTAACCGCTCCAATAACAATGCCAACAGCTGATTACGATCAATCTGTTGACCTAAAACCTTGCTTAAACTAACCCAAGGCTGGTCAATTTTCTCACCGGCTGATATTGGCATATTAATATTTAAACCAATACCAATCACCACACTTAAATCGGTTGTTTTCTTAGTAGCTGATGCCACGGACTCAATTAAAATTCCGCCCATTTTTAGCCCCTTCCAATAAATATCGTTGGGCCACTTCACCCCATGATCTAATAAACCTATTTTTTTCAAAGCTTTCGCAATAGATAACCCCACTACTAAACTCAGCAGAGATAAATGCACGGGTATTGTTTCAAAACACCAATTGAGCGATAAATAAATATTCTCCGCTTTAGGTGAGAGCCACTGATTACCCCGTCGCCCTCTTCCTGCTATTTGCTGTTCTGCGATACAAATATCACCACATGCACCGTTTTGCTTTAGCCATGTATTGGTGGAATCGAGTGTATCGAATAGGTGGATTTTAGGAAGGGCGGGCTTATTTTGAAAGTATTGAGTAAAATATTGATTAATTTTTTCTTTATTTAAATTCATAGATTGTTTTTGAGTCTTCCTTCCTAAAACCTCCACATTCAATTTCAAAATAAGTGCCTTACAGAAAATTGAATTTTAAGAACAAGATTTTAGGGGCGAGATAAAAAGAGTCTAACGATAACCAACACCCAATACTTGCTTATACATACTAGAAAAATCTTTACTATTTTCTCGCACGAGCCGATCTAAACTCATAATAACGAATTCTAATAAGTTGATGGCTAAATGTGGATGCTTTGCACAGAGGTTGTCGTACATTTTTCTAGAGATCACTAACGCAACTAACTTGTCTTTTTTACCCACTTTCAAGCTGAGAGAACGCGGTTTTTTATCGAAAAACGACATTTCACCCACTAACATGCCTGCATCAAAACGTCCAACTTCGACTTCATTCCCCCCCTCATCAACAAGGCGGATTCTGCCTTCTAAAATGAGGTAAAATTCATCACAAACATCGCCAACATGGGCAATGACTTCATTGGTTTCGGCATGAAGTAGCTCTGCAAGGGAAACAAAAGAGCTGTGATCTTCTGAACATAAATTACTGCCAAATTTAGGACATAATAATTTAAGTTGCTCTATAATTTTCTCTGGATTTTCTATACTCATCGTATTATTTAACTCTTTTATTTAGGTGGCGATCTTGCAGGAAAGACATTAGGTAATAACCTTTACCCCTACAAGCCTTGAATATACTGCTGATTAGTAGCCTCTGAAACCATTTCATGTAATTGAAACTCAGACTCTATTTCTCCTTGTAATAATCCCTTAAAATGCTGAATAAGCTGTGCTTTATCCAACTTTTCCTTTGAACCCACACCAATATCCGTCAAATCAATAAAGAACTCATCAAAGACTCCCCCTAAGTCATTCACAATTTCCATATTTAAAAACTGCTCATGATTATAAATACTAGGATACCCCCCCCGTTGCTTATCAATATTAAAAGAAATACCTTTTACATTGGTAATCGTAGTCGATTTTTTGCATGTTTGCATACAGCGATCATCAATACTGGGTTTGTTACAGCCCACAGTTTGCTGGAAAAAACATTGCCTGCTAGTCATCATTAAAATCGGATGATACAGGCTATAAAGCAGTTTAAAATTATCAGGACGATGTATTTTTCTAATCTGCATTTGGTTAATTTCATTAGAAAGAAAAGCCCCTGCACAATTTAACTCTTCTTTTAATGTCTGTAATGCATAAGAATTAGTGGTATTTAAAAAGGGCCCTGCAATCCACTCAATGCCCATTTCATAGGCTTTATAGGCGATGCCTGTATTATTACTGACGATGCGTTGCGGCTTAACGGCTTCTAATAGCGTCACCGCTACGTCATAATCTTTACCAATTAACACCGCAGGAAACCAAGGGATTAGTTGGGGATGCTTACTGAAAATATCAGTGTATTTTGATGCATCCTTTTTATAGCTTTCGGGTAGTTTAAAATACACATCGGCATTGGCTACCTCACAAAGGTGAATATCTTTTTCATCACTGATTAAGAGTGATAGCGTTGGGGTTTGATTAATTTTTGGATGCACCGGTAGCGTTGGTACATCCACAGCGGCAATCACATCAAGCGAATCATTCAGCAAAAAGGCCAGTTTATTTTTAATTTGAGTTAACTCTCGAAATGGAATACGTAAATTAGCGTCAAACTCAGAAAAATCAAACTGCTCAATCTCACAATCGGCGCTTAGGTTCTTAAACCGCTTTTTAAGTACCTCACTGTCTAACCCTTTTTCACCTGCGCTTAATAAGGACGCTGACTCCAATACTAATGGATCATTTTTTTTATCAGCCCCCTCTTCCACAGGATCAACAATAAACACGCTAACCCGCAACGGCTGATCAAGCTTCCCTGAGAATAACAACGTCAATTTACGTTGATCAATACGCAGATTTTTAACCTTATCTTCCAATGTTGCGCCCAGCGCATTTTTATCCTTATAAAGTGTTTCCTTAACGGCTTCAATTTTTACAACACTGACCGCATTATTCTTTTTAATCGCATATTGCACACTATTATCACGAACATTATCAATAAACATATCCTTGGTTAAATCAGCGTTTAAAAATGAACTCGTAAAGTCACGATTAAAGACTTTACGTAAATTATCATCATTCTCTAATAAACCACCCGTTGCTACAAAACGGTCAATTTGCTGACGCCAACTATCAATAACGGTATACACATAATGCGCCCCTTTAATGCGTCCCTCTACTTTTAGCGAATCCACCCCCGCATCAACTAACGCGGGTAAATCAAAATAAGCCGAATTATCTTTGAGATTAAGCGGGAAGTTTTTTCCCGTTGGTGTCGTTTCATACTCATCACGACACGCTTGACTACAACGTCCTCGATTACCCGAATTACCCACGCTGACGGAGCTAGAATAACACTGCCCTGAGAAGGCAATACAGAGCGAGCCATGCACAAAGACTTCAGTTAATACATTCTGCTGATGTGCAAGTTGAGTCAGTGTTTTGATCTCATCAAGGTTTAATTCACGCGACAAATTTAACCGTGATGCACCAATTTTAGCTAAAAAAGCCACTTGCCCTGCATTAACGGTGGTCAATTGAGTGGATGCGTGAATATCCAGTGTGGGGAAGTATTTTTTAACCAGATTAAATAGCCCTAAATCCTGCACAATAATGCCATCAATGCGGGTATTAACTAGTTTATTCAATAGCTTAAACAGTGCGGGTATTTCTTGCTCCAAAATCACCACATTAATCGTTAAAAATACTTGGCAATGATGTTTATGCGCTAAGCGCAAAATACCGATCAATTGATCAAACGAAAGATTAGTCGCACGATTACGCGCATTAAAGGTATCCAAGCCACAGTAAACGGCATTTGCTCCTGCCACTATCGCCGCTTTAATCGCATCTGCATCGCCGCCTGGCGCTAATAATTCAAGTCGCTGCATTGTCTTCATATTGATGTTTATCTTTAAATAATAGCTTATGTGTCTGACAGGAGGTTAAGTTTCTAAAGGCGCTAGAATGGAAGTTTTAAGCATCCAGACACAATAAATCGCACAAAATCTTATTTTCTATTGTTTGAACTTCAAGGCGTT
>JAGLDQ010000110.1 GCA_023145535.1 Cocleimonas sp.
CTACTGGTTGATCATCATGTTTGCTCTAGGTACGTGATGTAGCCCTACGGGAAACTATGCACTTGCACAGTGATGTCTATAGGATAATCATTAATGCCGTTTAGTGAGGATTATGAGTATCGATTGGGCTTGGAGTGAGGATAGAGTTTATCTAGAAAAAAGAAAAAGAAGAGGATAAAGCATATAAAAACGTACTTGTGCCTATGCCGCCAAAAACAAGCATGATTGAAAAAAGTGTGCTTTTTATTTTATCGGTATGTAGTACTAAAATAATCGCGCAAAGCACCAAACTAATCTGCAATAACAAGGTGGATATATCATGATAATCGCCTTGTTGGTTTAATTTTTCAGCTTTTTTAGTCCATTCTTTTGCACCCATAATTTGACCTAATTTACCGTCAATTTTTTGCGCCCAATTTGCTTTTCCGACCTGATTAGAGCCAAGTAGTATTTCTTTTTTCTCCTTATTATAACGAGAAATTTCTTTATCAAAAAAAATGACTTGTTGTTCAAATACTTTGCTATTTTTACCTGAAATTGTTCCTGAACGTAAAAGAAGCGTGAGAAGGTTGCGCTGATTTTCAAGAATGGTTTTTTTGATGCTTTTTGAGTTATGCCATTGATAAGCATTGGCACTTTGATTTTGGGCTATAATTTCATCTTCGCCAAATTTATTGGCAAGCAAATTATTAACTGCCAGTATTGCCGCAAAAATTGAGAGAAACACACTGCATAAAATTTCGTATTTGTTTTTTTGAATATTCATTGAGCTATCAATAACGCGAGGGTTAGGGCTAAATTAGGGGAGGAGTATTTTCCTTGGCGTAATCTAGTGATAAAAAGAGGATGATATTTGTCCCTTTGGAGAGTTGCAAGGCATGTCTAAATTATTTTTTCATTCGACTTTTGCTTTTCAGGTGCAATGATTTTATTTGCAGTAACGTCAAAAAACCGAGGGGGTTATTTATTGTGAGGGTCGTGTCACAAGTCTGTGATTTTTGAGACAGAAAGGTGGGGGATCTTATCTATTTCTATTCACAGCTTTGTAATACGACCTGTTTTTAGTCATTAAATCATTAGGCTAAATTATGGGTGTCAGCACTAATCTTTAGTCATTATATCTAATAAAATAGATTTTCCTTCCATCGCGCTCGGTTTTGTTAGACCCATTAGCTCTAAAATAGTGGGTGCTAAACTGCTTAACCCCCCATTGGTGCGTAAACGCCAAAAATCTTTATCGATGATTAAACAAGGCACGGGGTAAACGGTGTGTTGTGTGCTGGGTTCACCAGTGAAAGGATCAACATATTCATCGCAATTACCATGGTCTGCAGTCAACACCACGGAGTAATCATTTTTAACGGCTTCATCAAGGACTCTGCCGACTTCTTTATCCAGTGTTTCAACCGCTTTGATAATGGCTTCAGGCACGGCGCTGTGACCTACCATGTCACCATTGGCAAAATTAACAACGATAAAGGAGTGTTCTTGCTGATTGACGGCTTCAATAATGGTATCAGCCACTTTTGCTGCATTCATTTCAGGCGCTTGGTCATAGGTATCGACCTTGGGTGAATCAATCATGATGCGATCTTCACCTGCATACGGTGTTTCACGTCCGCCATTGAAGAAGAAAGTAACATGCGCATATTTTTCTGTTTCGGCACAATGTAGTTGTTTAAAACCTGAAAGACAGATGGTATGTGATAAATTAATGCCTGGGCGCTCGGGTCTAAAGGCAACGGGTGCGAGTAATTTTTTATCATATTCTGTGATGCAAGTGACAATAATCGGCTCATAGTCTTTGCGATCAAAGTGATCAAAATTATCCATGCCGAGTGCTTCTGCTAGTTGACGTGGGCGATCATTGCGGAAGTTAAAGAAAATGAGTGCATCATCAGGCTCTACGGTAGCCGCGCCTTCCATAATATGCGGTTGAATAAACTCATCGGTTATCCCCTCGGCATAACTGGCTTCAATCGCATCAACAGCAACGGTCATTGGCTTGCCTTCACCATTGACCATTAAATCCCATGCTAGTTTTGTACGATCCCAACGGGTATCTCGATCCATGGCATAGAAGCGGCCAATCATGGTCGAAATACTCCCCCCTGCATCTTTCAGGGTTTCTCTAAGCTGTTGAATAAAACGTATTGCTGACTTAGGAGAGGTATCACGACCATCCGTGATGATATGCATCGCAGGGATAACGCCTTCGGCTTTACACATACGAATCAAGGCGCAAAGGTGACTAACATGGCTATGTACGCCGCCATTGGATACCAACCCTAGCAAGTGAATGGGGCGGTTTCTTTTCTTTGCATGTTGCATTGCACTTCGTAAAACGGCATTTTCTGCAAATTTACCCTCACTAATGGCATCATCAATGCGGACCAGATCTTGGCGTAGAATAGTGCCACAGCCAATGGTTAGATGCCCAACCTCAGAGTTTCCCATTTGTCCTTCGGGCAAGCCAACAGAGGTGCCTGATGCTTGCAATGTGGTATGTGGGTATTTACTGAAATATTCATCTAAATTGGGTGTGTTCGCTTCATGAACAGCATTATTTTTCTTGCTTGGATTAACCCCAAATCCATCGAGAATAAGCAAAATTGTTTTACGGCGAGGAACTTTTCTATTGGGCACAACTATTTCCTATTGTTATTTTTAATGAGGCATAGTCTACTCTTTATTGATGACAAATTCATGTCAGCTATTTAAAGGGGAGGAGAGTTGCCCCAATACATTAAAGGTAGGTTAGCACAGCGTGTGAAACTAACCTTGTATTACATCACTTCAGCTTGAGTCGTCGGTAGCTGAAGATACTCAGTAGACGACTACTTAATAATGGTATTAAGATCTTGTGTATGTTCAGCTGCTTTTCGTCCTAGATCTGTTAAATAGCCACCATCATCTTGAGAGATTAAGCCTTTATCAAAGAGGCGTTTTGCGGCAGCGATGGTTGCTTCGGGTGCTTCGTTATGAATTTTTATTCCATCTTGTTCATTTTTTAAGTTAAATTGCATCAGTACATTCAGTTCGGCGGTTAGTTCAGTTGTATAAGGCATGAGTTTCCCTGTCTTGTTTTAATAAATTCGGGCGCATTTTAACAGCAACCCAATAAAAAAGGGATGCTAATTAGCATCCCTTTTATTTACTCAATAATCAAATGAAGATTACGAGATTTTTTGATCCAAATCACCCGCAACATACTGCTGAGCCATTTCATCAAGTGAATAGATTTTACCAATCTTACTGGCTTGACCAGCACTGTTAAACGCTTCATAACGCGCTTTACAGATTTCCTTCATTCCATTCGTCGCTTCTTTCAAGAATTTACGTGGATCGAAGTTAGAAGGGTTATCTTGAAGATGTTTACGCACAGAACCGGTGGATGCCATCCGTAAGTCGGTATCAATATTAACTTTAGTTACACCGCTCTTAAGACCTTCAACGATTTCTGCAACCGGTACGCCGTAGGTTTGTCCCATATCACCACCAAAGTCATTGATGATTTTTAACCAGTCTTGTGGCACAGATGATGAGCCATGCATAACAAGGTGCGTATTAGGAAGACGTGCATGAATTTCTGCAATGCGGTCAATACGCAAGATTTCGCCAGTAGGCTCTTGCGTAAATTTATAGGCACCATGAGAGGTGCCAATCGCGATTGCAAGTGCATCAACATTCGTTGCTTTAACGAAATCAGCCGCTTCTTCAACAGAGGTCAATAGCATATCAAGGTCTAATTTACCTTCTGCGCCATGTCCGTCTTCTTCACCCATTTCGCCTGTTTCTAGCGAGCCAAGACAACCTAGCTCGCCTTCTACCGAGACACCGCCAGCATGTGCCATTTTTACGACTTCAGCCGTCACAGCAACATTGTACTCAAACGATGCGGGTGTTTTACAATCCGCTTCTAATGAACCATCCATCATCACGGAGGTGAAGCCCGATTGGATTGAACGTAAACAAACCGCTGGCTCAGAACCGTGATCCTGATGCATAACGATTGGAATATGGGGGTACATTTCAGTTGCAGCAATAATAAGATGACGCAAGAAAGGCTCGCCTGCGTAACCACGAGCGCCTGCTGAACCTTGCATAATAACAGGAGAATTGGTCTCATCTGCTGCTTGCATGATCGCGTGTACCTGCTCCATATTGTTGACATTGAATGCAGGTAAGCCGTAGCTATTTTCTGCCGCATGATCTAAAAGTTGACGCATGGATATTAGAGCCATGAAATTCTCCTAAGGGGTTAATAAGTAAATATAAGTTTTAAAATATAATGAGACTAAAGGTCTCTCGATCAAGTACAGCAAGTTCACTGTACTAATAACTTCCTAAATCTTCTCCAACAATGATCATTTTAAGCATGTTGGTTCCGCCATGTATGCCAACTAAATCACCTTTTGTAACAATCACTAAATCACCTTTCTCTATTTCGCCTCTCGCGCATAAACTCTCAATGGCTTGACGATTTGCTTCTTTAGGATTGGTTAACGGCTTATCCAGTAAAATGGGGTAGACACCACGGTAAATACTGACACGTCGGCAGGTTTTCTTATGCGGTGTGAGTGCAAAAATAGGCATTGCCGAGCTAATTCGTGACATCCAGCGAGCGGTTGCGCCCGATTCAGTCAATGCCGCAACGGCTCTAACCTTCATATGATTACCGATATACATCGATGCCATTGCGATGGCTTCATCCGTGCGTTTAAAGTTATCACCTAAACGATGTCCTGACTGAATCGCTTCTACAGAGTGTTCTGCTTCTTCACAAATTTTACCCATTGTGCGGATCACTAAGGCAGGATCATGGCCTGTTGCGGTTTCTCCTGAGAGCATGACGGCATCCGTACCATCTCTAACGGCATTCGCAACATCAAACACTTCGGCACGGGTCGGGATTGGATTGGTGGTCATACTTTCCATCATTTGCGTGGCAGTAATAACGGCTCTATCTAACTCTCTCGAACGCTTAATCAGCATTTTTTGTGCTTCGGGAAGGTTAGCATCACCAATTTCAACGCCAAGATCACCACGGGCAACCATAATGACATCGGATGCTTTAATCAGACCATCTAAAATAGATTCTTCGCCCGCTTCGGGCTCTTTGAAGGATTCGGCGCGCTCAATTTTGGCGACAATTGCAGCATTTCCGCCTGCTTCTAGCATTAATTTTCTAGCGAGATTTAAATCTTTGCCGCTTTCTGGAAAAGAAACTGCCAAAAAATCAACATTTATCTCCGCAGCTAATTTAATATCCTGCTTATCTTTCTCGGTTAATGCTTCCGCCGATAAACCACCGCCGCGTCGATTAATGCCTTTGTTGTCGGATAACTCCCAGCTATTGACGGCTTTAGTGTAAATTTTTTGCCCCTCAATTCGGGTAACGCGCAACACAAGTCGACCATCATCAAGCCATAATTCATCAGCAATATTGACATCGTTCGGTAAGTTCTTATAGGTGACCCCTACTTGGTATTGATCACCTGCATTGGATGCTAAACCTGCATCAAGAATAAATTCATCGCCTGCTTTTAATTCAATTTTTCCATCTTTGAATTTTTCAGTACGAATTTTTGGACCTTGTAAATCACCAAGAATACCAACACTACGATTCGCTTTTTTAGCGGCTTTACGCACCATTTTAGCGCGTGCCAAATGCTCCTCAGGCGTTCCGTGTGAAAAATTTAATCGCACTACATTGACACCTGCTTTTACAATCGCTTCGATTGTTTCAGGGGTATCGGTAGCGGGACCGAGTGTTGCTACAATTTTTGTTCTTCTCATGGAAGATATTGTCCTTTATTGTTATCAAAACCATAGACGTGTTACCTACCTCGCAACAGTTTATGGTTTTTGTCTAAAGTGATTATCCTTTAGCACGTTCTTCCAGCATTGCTACAACAGGTAACTTCTTGCCTTCAAGGAACTCAAGGAATGAACCACCACCAGTGGAGATATAAGATACTTTGTCTGAAATTCCATATTTATCAACGGCGGCTAAGGTATCGCCACCGCCTGCAATTGAGAATCCATCAGATGCTGCGATTGCCATTGCAATTGCTTCTGTGCCCGCACCAAATTGATCAAATTCAAATACGCCAACGGGGCCATTCCAGACAATTGTTTTTGCATTTTTGATTACTTCGGCAAGTGCGGCTGCTGAATCAGGGCCAATATCAAAAATCATATCGTCATCAGAAACATCAGCAACAGACATCGTGGTTGCTTCGGCTGTCTCTGAGAATTCTTTACCACAAACCACATCCGTAGGAACAGGAATACTGCCATCATTGGCTTCTGCATTTGCTTTTAATTCTTTTGCAGTATCAACTAATGATTCTTCATAGAGTGACTTTCCTACATTGTGACCTTCTGCCGCAATGAAGGTGTTCGCAATACCCCCTCCAACAATCAACTGATCAACAACTTTTGATAGAGACTCTAATACCGTTAATTTGGTTGAAACTTTTGCACCACCGACTAAAGCAACCATTGGGCGGGCTGGATTATCCAGTGCTTTACCTAATGCATCTAATTCACCAGCAAGTAGTGGGCCAGCGGCGGCGGTTGGTGCAAATTGACCTGCGCCATGCGTTGAAGCCTGTGCGCGATGCGCTGTACCAAAAGCATCCATAACATACACATCACAGAGTGCCGCGTATTGCTTTGAGAGTGCTTCATCATTGGCTTTTTCGCCTTCGTTAAAGCGAACATTTTCGAGTAAAACTACATCGCCGTCATTTAGCGTGGGTGCGTTATCGAGGTAATCTTTAATTAATGCAACTTCTTTACCTAACAAACCTCCCATATGCGTTGCAACAGGCGCGAGTGAGAATTGATCTTCTGGAGTGCCTTCAGTTGGACGACCCAAATGAGACATCACCATGACCTGTGCGCCAGCGGCTATTAGCTTTTCAAGTGAAGGCATTGAAGCGCGGATACGCTTGTCCGATGATACTTTGCCATCTTTAATCGGTACATTAAGATCCTGACGGATTAAAACGCGTTTACCTTTTAAATCAAGATCAGTCATATTGATAATGGACATGGAGTTCCCCTTAGAAAAGTTAGTGTGGTGTAAAGCTATCGGGTAAAAACTAAGTGTTTAGTGTTTAGCGGATAGTTCTATTGCTCATCTTTCTAGATTGGGTTAGATTTTTTACTTATAAAAAACCTAACCCAGTAAGCTACTTGAAGTTTGGGTGGTTGTTTATCGGATGAGGTTATTTTGCTGCGCTTAATAAGCTAACCCGACCTAAGTACAACCACCGACATTCAATTAACTGTTAGCAACGTGCTCAGTTAAACGAAGCATGTTACAGGTGTAGCCATACTCGTTGTCATACCAAGAAACGACTTTAACGAAAGTATCATCGAGTGCAATACCTGCGCCTGCATCAAAGATAGAGGAAGCAGAAATACCACGGAAGTCAGATGAAACAACTTTTTCATCGGTATACTGTAAAGTACCTTTCATTGAACCTTCTGATGCTTCTTTGATGGCAGCACAAATTTCATCATAAGAGGCTGGCTTGTCTAGCTCACAAGTAAGATCAACAACAGAAACGTCAACTGAAGGAATACGAAAAGCCATTCCCGTTAGTTTGCCGTTAAGCTCAGGCAATACAACACCCACCGCTTTAGCCGCACCAGTTGAAGATGGGATGATGTTCTCAAACACAGCACGTCCACCGCGCCAATCTTTCTTAGAAGGGCCATCAACCGTCATTTGTGATGCAGTCGCCGCATGAACCGTTGTCATAAGACCCCGCTTTAGTCCCCAGTTATCATTGATAACTTTAGCGATAGGCGCAAGACAGTTAGTGGTACAAGATGCACCTGAAACAATCGCTTCTCCGTCATATTCATTATGGTTTAC
>JAGLDQ010000111.1 GCA_023145535.1 Cocleimonas sp.
AAGCCAGTACAATCAATCACGATTTCTGCGCCAATTTCGTCCCATTTAAGGTCAGCAGGATTACGCTCTGCAGAAAGACGAATCTTCTGTGTGCCATCAATAATGAAATTATCACCATCAACCGCTACTTCACCATCAAAACGTCCGTGCGCGGTATCGTACTTCAACATATAAGCAAGATAATCATTCTCTAATAGATCATTGATGCCCACAACTTCCATGCTTGGGAAGTCTTTTTTGATTGCACGAAATACCATGCGGCCGATACGACCAAATCCATTAATTCCAACTTTTGTAGCCATAAATTTTCTCCTGAAAATAAATAAAAATAATTTTTATAACTTAAATAAAACCCTAAAAAAATCTCCTGCCAACGAAGAAGGAGGAGATTTCATTAAATTACGCGACGTTGTTAATTGCTTTGCTAACCGCATCGGTTGTAATGCCAAAGTACTCAAATAACTCAGGGGCTGGCGCTGACTCACCAAAGGTCGTCATTCCAATGACTTCACCATGGGTTCCAACATACTTCCACCAGCCATCCATAATCGCTGCTTCTACAGCCACACGTGCCGTGACGGCTTTGGGGAGTACGGATTCTTTGTACGCGTCACTTTGCGCTTCATAAACTTCAACCGAAGGCATAGAAACAACCCGTACTTTCTTATCAGAAGCTTCAGCCGCTTCCATTGCAAGGTGTACTTCTGAACCTGTTGCCATCACGATAACATCTGGTGTTCCGTCTGTGTCTTTAAGGATATAACCGCCTTTTGCCACATTCGCGATGGTTGCTTCATCGCGTGTTTGGAAAGGTAGGTTTTGACGTGAGAAGATTAAGGTCGATGGACGCTTATCATTTTCAATGGCGTCTTTCCATGCAACCGCTGTTTCAACCGTATCACATGGTCTCCACACAGCCATGTTTGGAATCATCCGTAAGGTTGGGATTTGCTCAACACATTGATGGGTCGGTCCATCTTCACCTAAGCCAATAGAGTCATGGGTGTAAACGAAGATAGTACGAATCTTCATTAAGGCCGCCATACGCAATGAGTTACGGGCATACTCAGAGAACATGAGGAAAGTAGCACCATAAGGCATTAAACCGCCATGCAGTGTAACCCCGTTCATAATCGCCGACATACCAAACTCACGCACACCGTAAGAGATATAGTTACCTGCAAAATTCATTTCTTCAGAGCCATGATCGTCATTGATACGAACAGATTGGTCATTGAAGGTATTGTTTGAGGGGGATAAATCCGCAGAACCGCCTAAAAACTCAGGAAGCATGGGTGCGAAACCGTTTAGTGCGCCTTTAGAAGCAACACGTGTTGCAGGGGACTCCGCTGCTTCGTTGGTTGCAGCAATAAATTTTTGTGCTTGTGCTTCAAAATCAGCCGGAAGATCGCCCGCCATACGACGTGTAAACTCCGCCGCTTCATCTGGGAATGCTTTTGTATAGGCTGCAAATTTCTCATCCCATGCAGCTTCTGCTGACTTTCCTGCTTCTTTAGCATCCCAACCTGCATACACAGCATCAGGAATCTCAAAGGGCGCTGAATCCCAACCCATATTTTTACGTGCATCCGCAAGTGCGGTTTCGCCTAATGCTTCGCCGTGGATGTTGTGTCCGCCTTCTTTCTTATCGCCCGCCGTTCCGATGCCTTTACCGATAATGGTCTTACAACAAATGAGTGAAGGCTTGTCGGATGCAATCGCGGCTTCGGTTGCTGCTTTAATCGCATCTGCATCATGTCCGTCGATCGATTGTACATGCCAGTTAGACGCTTCAAAACGCATAGGCGTATTATCACTAAACCAACCATCAACATTGCCATCAATAGAGATATTGTTATCGTCATAGAAACAGATGAGTTTGCTAAGACCAAACGATCCTGCCAACGAGATCGCCTCTTGAGAGATACCTTCCATCAAACAACCATCGCCTAAGAAAACGTAGGTGTTATGATCAACGATTTCATGATCGTCTTTATTAAATTGAGCCGCCATTACTTTTTCAGCCAATGCAAAACCAACCGCATTGGTAATACCCTGCCCTAGTGGGCCAGTCGTCGTTTCGATACCTGGAGCATAACCATACTCAGGATGACCCGGTGTTTTAGAATGTAATTTACGGAAACTTTTAAGATCATCAATGGATAAATCATAACCTGTCAAATGCAATACAGAGTAAGGTAGCATAGAGCCATGACCATTCGACATAATAAAGCGGTCACGATCAGCCCAATCAGGGTTCGTTGGGTTGTGCTTCATAAAATCGTTATAAAGTACTTCGGCAATATCAGCCATTCCCATCGGTGCTCCAGGATGTCCTGAATTAGGAATCTGAACGGCGTCCATTGT
The DNA here is from genome assembly GCA_023145535.1 of Cocleimonas sp. Classification (GTDB taxonomy): domain Bacteria; phylum Pseudomonadota; class Gammaproteobacteria; order Thiotrichales; family Thiotrichaceae; genus JAGLBW01. Next base: position 2,368 of record JAGLDQ010000111.1, read on the forward strand.
TAATGCGCGAATAGCGTTTGCCAATTGGCTACGATCTGACATTTATAAATCTCCTTAAAGAGTTTTTAGATATTTGAGTGATTGGTAATGATTGTCCCTGCAAAAATTATTATTGTCCTTGATTACATTTGGTAGCTAACACTAAAAGCAGCCCGCATAAATGTCAGTCTTTGTCGATGGCAAATTATAAGTCGGAAATAGGACATAAAATTATCAAGTACTATATTTTCAGCAGATGCAAATTAATTGTCTGCAATATCAACATCTTGAATGAATAATGAACTTCATGGTATTTAATGTTGAGGGAAATTGAGGGTAGCATTTTGTCTGAGAACGTTTGTTTGAGCAATCTCTATTTCGGGATAGGCTGAATAGCGCCTGAATGTGAACGGTTATTTATGCGCGTAGTCTTATGATATAACTCTCTTTTTTTTTCATGATTGAAATATTTTATAGGGGGATAGACAAAATAGAAGGGTAAAAATTAAGCTTTTCAAAATCCAGCAAATGCATTTTGAATCCATTCTATTTTAGGAGCTGTTCCTTCGACAGCAACGACATCAAAACGCATCCCATCGGGCATTATATTTTGCTGCTGATAGCTCAGTGCTGTTTTAATAATACGCTGTTGTTTGGCGGGTGTAACACTGGCAGCGGCACCACCGTAGTGGCGGTTCTTGCGATAACGTACTTCGATAAATACCGTCGTCTTCTTGTCGCGCATAATAAGGTCGATTTCACCATAGCGACTGAAAAAATTACGCTGAAGCAATTGTAGACCTTTTGACTGCAAATAATCACAGGCAAGCTGTTCAGTATCTATCCCTTTGATTTTACCCTCAAGCGCACGTTTCTGGGTGTTGTTACTCATCATTTTTATCTACCAGTTTTGGACTAGGGTAGGAAAGCAAACTATTTGCGTGGAGCATATTAAGAAGAGATAAAACCACAGAAAACACAGATTATATGGAAGTTTTGGCATCCTTCACCTGTACTAAAAGTAGTTTACACTTCATGTTAATCGTAGGGTCGGTGTAGCTTGCGTAACCGACCCTACAAAAGAGAATAAAGTGTCAACTGAAAGAGGAAGGATGCCGAAATTTTGGCTTTTTTTATATTAACTATCCAAGTATTCGTCAATTATTTCTGCAATATTAAAACCCGTACCGTTGGTCTTATTTAGCAATAAATAAGCCCTTGCATAAACTACGTCTCCCCTGATAGAATCCCCGCTCTTTAAATTTTGTTAACACGCATTCCGAGGATCTTCAGCATGAAGGCCGATATACATCCAGAATATAACCAAGTCGTCTTCCAAGACCTTTCTAGTGATTTTAAATTTTTGACGCGTTCTACCAAAACGTCAAAAGAAACGATTAAATGGGAAGATGGTAACGAGTACCCGCTTATTAAGGTGGAGGTTTCTAGTCACTCTCACCCATTTTACACCGGTAAGCAGAATACAAATGCTGCTGCTGGAGCGATTGATAAATTCAACAAGCGTTACGGTAGAAAGTAATTTATTGGTTATTCACTGTGGTAGTCACTTGATGATAAATTCACAGTTAATGGCACCATTGAAAAAGGCACTCGATAGGGGTGCTTTTTTTATGCCTATTCAATCCATTTTTTTGGGTCTTTCCGTTTTTTTATTATTGCAAACAGGCTGTGAGGCAAAACCGGAATACCAAACCGTTAAATGGGTTTATGATGGCGATACCTTGCTCCTTAAAAATGGGCATAAAATTCGTTTGATCGGTATTAATACGCCAGAAGTTGCACATCATGGAAAAAAAGGTCAGCCCTATGGTCGTGAGGCAACAGAGGCGTTACGTGAATTGCTTAAAGGAGCTGATAATAAAATTAGATTAGAGCGTGGCAAGCAGGCAAAAGATCGTTATAAACGTGATTTGGCGTATGTGTTTTTGCCCGATGGAACGGATATTTCAGAGTGGATGTTGCAACAGGGTTGGGCTACTCTGATGGTTTTTCCACCGAATACACGTTATATCCAAAATTATCGTCAGATTGAACGCGCGGCACAGCGTAAAAAGCGCACTATCTGGCGGCAAAAATCGCACCAAATAAAGAAGCCACATCAGTTAAAACGTGCTTATCGTGGCTATGTGCGCCTTAAAAGTTCTATAAAAAGTATTAAAATTACAAAAAATAATATAATTCTAGAGCTAGATAAGAAAATATTTATTAAACTACGAAAATATAATCTTAATTATTTCACTCGTTACGATCCTAAAAAACTGCTTCATAAAGCGGTTATTATAAGTGGGCTTTTGCAAAAATACCGTGGTAAACGCATCATCAATTTGCGTCATCCTGTGCAGTTAGTGCGTGTGAATTAACATAAATAATCAAAAAGAAGGAGATATAAATGACGTTTCGCCGTAAATTAACCCAAAGCATTTCAGTCTTTGCTATTAGCTCAACCTTGGCATTAACAGCTTGTTCGACAAACCCTGTTTCGGGAAAGAAAGATTTTTCGTTGATCTCTAAAGATCAAGAAGTGCAAATGGGCAAGCAAGCGCATCAAGATGTTTTAAAGAAGCAACGTCCTTATAATAATGCGCGCCTACAATCTTATGTGAATTCAATTGGTCAACAGCTCGCGAGTAAAAGTCATCGTAACAATATTGGTTATACTTTTACTGTTTTGGATGACCCGAGCGTTAATGCCTTTGCTTTACCTGGAGGCTATGTTTATGTCACGACAGGCTTAATGGCGTATTTAAACTCAGAAGGTGAATTAGCGGGTGTGTTAGGGCATGAAATAGGGCATGTAACGGCTCGACACGGCGTACAACAAGCGAGCGCAGGGATGGCCACTAGTGTATTGGTTGATTTGATTAGTAAAAAAGCAGGTGGCAACAGTAAAACATTCAATCAGCTAGGTTCTGCCATCTTAAGTGGCTATGGTCGTAAACATGAGCTTCAAGCGGATCGTTTAGGTGCTGAGTATTTAGCAGGTGTTGGGTATAGCCCTAATAATATGATCGATGTCATTGGTGTCCTAAAAGCGCAAGAGGTCTATGCATCGCGTCAGCAAGGTCGTCGTGGGGGTTCATATCATGGGGTTTTCTCAAGCCATCCTAGTAATGATCAGCGCTTACAAGAAGTCGTTGGTGCTGCAAAAAGTATCAAATCAGCAGGTACTCGTCCTGCTAATCGTAAGGCATATTTAGAGCAAATTAATGGCTTGACGTTTAAGCTTAGTAAAAACAAAACAGGACGTATTGTGGTAGGTAATGTAAAAACTGCCGGCCTTACATTTGATAAATTAGCACGTAAAAGTGTGCTTAATGCACAGCAATTGCGCTTGTTGAATGGTCGCTATCCTGATGGCCACTTAAAGAGAGGGGAGTTAGTTAAAATAGTTAAGTAATCACGATCAACTTAAAAATAGCGATAAAACAGACCTCTCACAAAGACACAGAGTACGCAAAGGGCGTTAGCGTGCTTTGTGTCGTTGCGCGAGAATGAACCCTTTATTTTAATCCGTAAAATTTAAGTTAGAAATCGCCCTACCAGAATCCTAATTTTAAAAAGGCAATACGCATGTCGAATACACTCAAAGAGCAAGCACTCGCTTATCATCAGTATCCTAAGCCAGGCAAAATCGCAACGGAAATAACTAAATCAACCGAAACTCAGCATGACTTATCGTTAGCCTATACGCCCGGTGTCGCTGAACCTGTTAAAGAGATTCACAAAGATCCCGAAGCGGCTTATAAATATACGGCAAAAGGTAATTTAGTCGGTGTTATCACCGATGGTACGGCTGTTTTAGGGCTAGGAAATGTTGGTTCATTAGCAGGTAAGCCCGTGATGGAAGGTAAAGGCGTTTTATTTAAGCGTTTTGCCGATGTTGATGTGTTTGATATTGAGGTCAATGCAGATTCTCCGCAAGATTTTATTGATACCGTGGTACGTATTGCACCTACTTTTGGTGGTATTAATCTTGAAGATATTGCTGCGCCACATTGTTTTGAAATTGAACGAACTTTGAGCGATTTACTCGATATTCCTGTGTTCCATGATGATCAACATGGTACCGCGATTATTATTGCGGCAGGATTGCTTAATGCGCTAGAAATTCAAGGCAAAAAAATTGCAACGGCAAGTATCGTTTGCCTTGGTGCGGGAGCAGCAGGGATTGCGTCAATGCAATTGCTCGAGGCTTTAGGCGCTAAAAAAGAAAATTTGTATATGATTGACCGTGGCGGGGTGATTCACTCCGAGCGTGATGATCTTAATGAATACAAAGCAGAATATGCGGTCACAACGGATAAACGTACCTTGCTGGATGCGTGTACGGATGCGGATGTCTTTATTGGTGTCTCAGGGCCGAATTTACTGAGCGAAGACGCGGTTAAAGCAATGGCTCCCAATCCTATTATCTTCGCACTTTCTAATCCTGACCCTGAAATTGATCCCGCGTTGGCTAAATCATTACGTCCTGACCTTATTATGGCGACAGGGCGCAGTGATTACCCTAATCAGGTGAATAATGTACTCGGCTTTCCGTTTATTTTCCGTGGTGCTTTAGATGTACGCGCCTCGTGTATTAATCGTGAAATGCAAGTGGCAGCGGTGAATGCATTAGCTGACCTTGCTAAAGAAGCTGTGCCTGATGAGGTCTTGAAGGCTTATGGTAAAAGTGAAATGGCTTTTGGTGTGGATTATATTATTCCTACACCGCTTGATCCGCGTTTGCGCGACCGTATACCACAAGCTATTGCTCAAGCAGCGATTGATAGTGGTGTAGCAAAAAAATAATAATATGGAGACCAAAAAACACCACGAAAAAGTGGCGTTGTAGCGAGCAGGGCGTTTGCGAAAATGAGGCGAGCGTGTTGCGATGATCTCCCGTCTTCCGCTTAGGATAGTGCGCGCTCTTTGGTCTCTAATTTGGAGAGCATCGGTCTTGGTGAAAGCATCGCTTCCTTAAATATTCTAGTATATGATAGCGCGCTGTACTGACTAAACAACAAAATATTGTATGGCTGTTAAAGTAAAAATTTGTGGTATAACCTCTGTTAATGATGCCCTTGCCGTCAGTGATTCTGGCGCTGATGCGATTGGCTTGGTGTTCTATCCTAAAAGTTCCCGTTATTTATCGATTCAACAAGCGGCCGAAATTTGCGCTGCATTGCCGCCTTTTATGACCGTTGTCGGTTTATTTTTAGATGCCAGCCAGTCAGCGGTAAATTCAGTTTTAGAGCAAGTTCCACTGGATTTATTACAATTTCATGGCTCGGAATCACCGCAATATTGTGCTAGTTTCTCACGCCCTTATATGAAAGCAGTTGGAATGATTGGCTTAGATAATTTTACTGCTTATGCAGATCAATATTCGGATGCCAAGGCATTGCTCGTCGATGGTCATGCACCCGGTGCTGCTGGTGGAACGGGCAATACCTTTGACTGGAATGATATTCCTACTAACTATTCCAAACCAATGATACTAGCAGGTGGTTTAAACCCTGATAATATTGCGGCGGCCATTAAATCTACCTCCGTGTATGCGGTTGATTTAAGTAGTGGCGTAGAATCTGCACCAGGAATTAAAAGTAAACAAAAAATAACAGCATTAATGCAACAAGTTAACGAGGTGAACGGCGTTGAGTAATAACAAGAAAGAAGATTTAGATTTTAGTCGTTTTGACTGGAATTCCATGCCCGATGAAGCGGGGCATTTTGGTATTTTTGGCGGCTGTTTTGCCGCTGAAACCCTAATGGAAGCGATTGAGGATTTGCGGGATGCATATTCTCAGCTTAAAGATAATGCAGACTTTCAGGCGGAATATAATAAAGACCTTAAATATTATGTGGGTCGTCCCAGCCCGCTTTATCATGCAGAACGCTGGTCTCAGCAACTGGGCGGCGCGCAGATTTACTTAAAACGTGAAGATTTAAACCATACTGGCGCGCATAAAATTAACAACACTATTGGGCAAGCGTTGCTAGCCAAACATATGGGCAAAGGACGCATTATTGCCGAGACGGGTGCAGGTCAACATGGGGTTGCTACCGCAACGATTGCGGCGCGCTTAGGGTTAGAATGTGTGGTGTACATGGGGGAAGTGGATGTTGCCCGCCAAGCGCCTAATGTGTATCGTATGAAACTACTGGGGGCGGAAGTTCGCCCCGTCACTTCGGGCTCTAAAACCTTAAAAGATGCGCTAAATGAAGCGATGCGTGACTGGGTTACGCATGTTGATGATACGTTTTATTGCATTGGTACGGTCGCTGGGCCGCATCCTTATCCTGCTATGGTACGTGATTTCCAGACGATTATTGGTCGAGAAGCACGCGAGCAAATTCAAGAACAAGCAGGGTGCTTACCTGATGCGTTAATCGCCTGTGTGGGCGGGGGGTCTAATGCCATTGGTTTATTCCATGAGTTTTTATCGGATGCGGAGGTAACCCTGTATGGTGTAGAGGCCGCAGGTCATGGACTCGAAACGGGTCAACATGCCGCGCCTTTATGTCAGGCAAAGCCGGGTGTGTTACATGGTAATCGCATGTATTTAATGGCCGATAAAGATGGACAAGTGATTGAGCCGCACTCTATTTCGGCGGGTTTGGATTATCCTGGGGTGGGTCCTGAGCATTCGTGGTTAAAAGATATTGGTCGCGCTGACTATGTTGCTATAACGGATGATGAGGCAATGGCAGCATTTCATGCGCTGACACGTATTGAAGGCATTATTCCTGCGCTAGAAAGCAGTCATGCGTTAGCCTATGCGATTAAACTAGCCCCCACGATGTCAAAAAAGCAGAATATTATTGTCAATTTATCAGGGCGTGGCGACAAGGATATTAATACCATTGCTGCGTTAGAAGGGATCACCTTATGAGCCGTATCACCGCTTGCTTTGCACGTTTAAAAGCCGAAAATAAAACCGCACTGATCCCTTATGTTACCGCTGGTGACTCTAATCCAGACATTACCGTACCATTAATGCATCGCATGGTTGAAGCAGGGGCGGATATTATTGAATTGGGTATTCCTTTTTCTGACCCTATGGCAGATGGCCCTACCATACAGCATGCCTGTGAACGGGCGTTAAAACATCACGTTAGCTTAAAAGATGTGATGGATATGACACATGAATTTCGTCAAAAAGACACGATCACCCCTATTGTTTATATGGGCTATATGAATCCTGTCGAAGCCATGGGCTATGAGAAATTTGCTCAACTAGGTGCAGAAGCAGGGGTGGATGGCTTATTAACCGTGGATATGCCGCCAGAAGAAAGCGAAGATTTACGACAAGCCTTGAAACCGCATGATATTGACCCTATTTTCCTACTTTCACCGACAACCCAGCCACAACGTATCGAGAAGATCGCAGCAGCGGGCAGTGGTTTTCTTTATTATGTCTCGCTTAAAGGTGTGACTGGTTCTAATGTGTTAGATGTTGATGATGTTGACTTGCATGTTAGGCGGATTAAAAAAGTATCCAACCTGCCTATTGGAGTGGGTTTTGGAATTAAAACGGCAGACGATGCCGCCGCTGTTGCTAAGGTCTCTGATGCCGTGGTTGTGGGGAG
>JAGLDQ010000112.1 GCA_023145535.1 Cocleimonas sp.
TGCAGTAAACTCTCCTTTAGTCTCTCTCAGAAAGACGCAAGGCGTGCTAAGAAAAATAAAATAATGACATTTTCTCCGCATACTTTGCCTCTTTGTGAAAGTAAAAATATTGTATTGGTAAGGTAAATAGCTATGAGCTGGTTTGAAAACTTAATCCCCTCGCGAATTCGCACTGACAAAACAACCGAAAAAAAGCGTGTTCCCGAAGGCTTATGGCATACCTGTTCTGCTTGTCATGCCGTTTTATATCGTGCAGATTTAGAGCGTAATCGGGAAGTTTGTCCTAAATGCGATCATCATATGCGTATTAGCGCACGCCAGCGTATTGATTTTTTTATTGATAAGGACGGACGCGAAGAAATCGCAAAAAATATCAAACCCATTGATATTTTAAAATTTAAAGATGGAAAAAAATATAAAGATCGTCTAGCGGCAGCGCAAAAAGCAACGAAAGAATCAGATGCTTTGATCGTTATAAAAGGTCAAGTACATGGTTTTAAACTAGTGGTTGCAGCCTTTGATTTTCGCTTTATGGGCGGCTCAATGGGGTCGGTTGTTGGTGAAAAATTTGTACAAGGCGTTAATGTTTGCTTGCGTGAAAAGATTCCTTTTGTCGTTTTCTCCGCCAGTGGTGGCGCTAGAATGCAAGAAGCGTTATTTTCCCTTATGCAAATGGCAAAAACCAGCGCCTCATTAACCAAACTATCAGAAGCTGGCATCCCTTTTATTTCTATTTTAACCGATCCAACAATGGGAGGCGTTTCTGCTAGTTTTGCGATGTTAGGTGATGTACAAATAGCCGAGCCACGCGCGCTTATTGGCTTTGCAGGGCCTCGTGTTATTGAGCAAACGGTGCGAGAAACGTTGCCAGAAGGTTTTCAACGTAGTGAGTTTTTGCTAGAAAAAGGCGCGATTGATATGATTGTTAGCCGCAATGAAATGCGTTGTAAAGTGATTGATTTGCTTTGTATGTTGATGCATAAACCACGTCCTGATGGCATTGAAGAAGAGTTTTTGGAGTTGGTTAATGCGGAGTTTGATGAAGAAGAACCCTCTGAACCCGAAGTAAGCGAAGGGAAATCAAAAGAAGTAAAAGAAGCGGCGGTTAAAGAGAAGAAAGAGAGCGATAAATAGCACTCTTTTTCATTGCCCTGAAAAAATAACAAAATAGACCACGCAGAAACGCATCAAGGTTTGCTTTGCACCTTCGCAAGATGATCTATTTTTATGAGTTGAGTTATCTAATGTCACGCACTCTATCCGAATGGCTTGATTGGCAAGAAACCTTACATTTATCCTCTATTGATTTGGGTCTTGATCGTGTGCGACTTGTCGCGGCTAGTCTTGACCTATTAGACCTTCCCTTTCCTGTTATTAGTGTCGCTGGAACCAATGGGAAGGGCTCAAGCACCGCGATGTTACAATCCATCTATCAACAAGCGGGTTATAAAACGGGGGTTTATACGTCTCCTCATCTACTGCATTATAATGAGCGTATTGCGATTGATGGTACGTCTGCCAGTGATGATGCAATCTGTAAAGCCTTTGAAAAAATCAACCAAGCCCGTAGCGAAACCAGCCTCACTTATTTTGAATTTGGCACATTGGCGGCGGCGGTGTTATTTGTGCAAGAAGAAATCGATATTGCCATTTTTGAAGTGGGTTTAGGGGGTCGGCTTGATGCCGTTAACTTATGGAATGCAGATATTGCACTGATTACGAGTATAGCGATTGACCACGAAAGCTGGTTAGGAAATAATCGTGAAGAGATTGCCATTGAAAAAGCGGGCATTATGCGCCGTGACAAACTGGTTATTTGTGGTGACAAACATCCTCCTGCAACCATTGCCACCGAGGCTGATCGAATAGGTGCCGTGTTAATGCAGCGTGATATTGCCTTCGCCTTATCTCATAACACCGCTTCTGCTCCTGCCGAAAAATGGCAATGGCATGACCGCAAAAAAAACACATCGCTCACACTCCCCTTACCTGCGTTATCAGGGGCGTTTCAACTTGATAATGCGGCCAGTGTAATAACCGTGATTACTCAGTTGCAAACTCACCTAACCGTGAGCACACAAGC
>JAGLDQ010000113.1 GCA_023145535.1 Cocleimonas sp.
GAAGGCTGCCGAGAGAAAAAAAGCAAAAGAAAAGCAAGAATCTAAGTCTGCTGGAAAAGGTCGATTTTCTGTTCAGTTGTTAGCAACATCAAGCTCTTCACGTGCCAACAATCTAAAAAAAGTGATGAGTAAAGAAGGCTATCGTGTATCCGTTAGTAAAACGGCAAAACAGGGGAAAGTACTCTTTCGTGTAAGAATAGGTAACTATTCAACCCGTGCTGCTGCTGCTTCCGCACAAAGAAACATGAAGCGTCGCTATAAAAGAAATCAAGCGATAAATTCTAGTATTATTGTTTCTCGATAAAAAACAACGTTATTTTTTGATACCAAAAAATGCGTATCGCTATTCTATCAAGTGTTTGCATCTCTACTCTGTGAACACGCTTGGTAGAGTAGCCATCGCTATTTTCCAACGATCTTATTATTAAATTCGTCTCTCCCCCCTTATATTTATCTTGTTTATAACCCGCAAGTAGAATTAAAATTGCCAGAAAGCTTCTAAATCATTACAATCTTCCGCAATAAACTTGCACTTAGGATTACTTTCCATGGATTTTAATTACCTCGATATTGGTATTGTCGTTTTTATTTTGCTTACCGCCTTAGTTGGTATGGTTCAGGGGTTTGTCTGGATGACAATCTTTCTGGTTACTTGGGTCGCTGCTATCTTTCTTTCGGCGACTTACTCTAGCGAGTTAGCGCAAGCACTTCCCTTTGACCTGTCGAGTCAGTTGATACAAACAGGTCTAGCTGCCTTACTGATATTTTTAGGTGTTCTGCTTGTTGGTGCCTTGATTAATTTTCTTTTTGGCAAAGCAATCAGTGCTATCGGTATTGGTGCTGTTGATCGTATTTTTGGTGCAGGCCTTGGTGTTGCGCTAGGTGCGTTAATTTTATCGTTATTAACCATTTTAGCGGGGATGACCCCATTCCCTGATCAAGCACTGTGGAAAACATCAACTTTAGTGCCTAAACTAGAAGATGCAGCAACATGGGTAAAATCATTTGTCCCCCCAGAATTTGATGAATATTTAAAATTACCCGCCAAACCTGAAGTAACCACTAAACCAGCAACATAGCGAGCAAATTACCCATGTGTGGAATTATAGGTATTGTTAGTCAAGAGCCTGTTAACCAAGCAATATTTGATGGTTTATCAGTACTTCAACATCGAGGACAGGACGCCGCTGGAATTGTTACCAGTGATGGCAAACGCCTTTATAGTCAACGAGATAATGGCTTAATTAGTAATGTCTTTCATTCTCAACATATGCTGATGTTAAAAGGCAATATGGGAATTGGCCATGTGCGCTATCCAACGGCAGGGTCATCTTCTGCATCTGAGGCACAGCCCTTCTATGTCAACTCTCCCTATGGCATTACGATGGCGCATAATGGTAATCTTACCAATGATGATGAACTCAAAAAAGAAATGTTCCAACAGGATCGTCGTCATATTAATACCGATTCCGACTCTGAAATATTACTTAATATTTTTGCCCAAGAGCTGCAAAAACAAGATATTTATCGAGTAAAACCAGACAATGTTTTTGAAGCGGTATCAGGGGTTCATAAACGCTGTTTAGGCGCTTATGCGGTGACTGCAATGATCACCCGTGATGGTTTGGTGGGTTTTCGGGATCCTAATGGTATTCGTCCCTTAGTCTATGGTAAGCGTACCACTGAAAATGGCAAGACGAGCCATATCCTCGCCTCTGAAAGCGTTTCTCTTTTAACACAAGGCTACGAGATTGTCAGAGATATTGAGCCAGGAGAAGCGATTTATATTACGCTTAAAGGTGAAGTTCATACTCAACAATGTGCGGACAATCCTCAATACAATACTTGCATCTTTGAATATGTCTATTTTGCCCGTCCTGATTCTATTATTGATGATGTTTTTGTACATAAAGCACGCATGAGAATGGGGCATAAACTTGCTGAAAAAGTACAAAGAAACTGGGCAGATCATGATATTGATGTGGTTGTGCCCATTCCAGATACAAGCCGAACGTCTGCGCTAGAAATGGCAATGATGCTGGGTATTCCTTATCGTGAAGGCTTTGTTAAAAATCGCTATATTGCACGTACCTTTATTATGCCAGGACAAGCTAAACGTAAAAAATCAGTCCGCCAAAAGCTTGTTCCAATTGAGCTTGAATTTAAGAATAAAAATGTGATGTTGGTCGATGATTCGATTGTGCGTGGAACAACGTCACAAGAAATAGTTCAAATGGTGAGAGATTCTGGCGCAAAAAATGTTTATTTTGCCTCAGCATCTCCCGCTATTCGATACCCCAATATTTATGGTATCGACATGCCCGTTGCCAAAGAGTTAATTGCACACGGGCGAACAGAGTCAGAAGTTGCTGATGCGATCGGTGTGGATAAATTAATTTTTCAAGAATTAGATGACTTAATTGACTGCATTACGGAAGGAAATCCTAAGCTTACTAATTTTGACTGTTCTGTCTTTACGGGTAAGTATATTACAGGCGAAACAGATGACTATTTTAATCAACTAAGAGAACGACGAAGTGATGCTGCAAAAGATAATAAAAATAATGAAATGGCCCCTATTGACTTGGCTTGTAACGATTAGCCTGAGCGTAGCTTTTATCAATTCTGCTCAAGCAAATACGCAAGATATGATTTCAAAGAATTACTTTAGTCCTATTATGGATGATTTAGCGCAGCGCTTTAGCCAATATTCTTCTGAATTTGTCGTTATTATCCATGCTTCTGAGCAAAAACAATATTTATTGCATAATGGAATGATCATTAAGCAATATACCATCTCCACATCAGAGTATGGCCTTGGCAGTAAAGCGGGTAGCAATAAAACGCCACTGGGTGTGCATATCGTCAAGAAAAAATATGGCACGAATGCAAAAATAGGCACTATTTTTAAAGCGCGTGCAAACACTGGTAGAATCGCAACAATACTGACGGAAACAGGTAAACGCAGCAAGGCTGATAATGTGACCACCCGTATTCTCTGGCTATCAGGGCTTGAAAAAGGAAAAAATAAAGGCAAGAAGGTCGACTCTTACCGTCGCTATATTTATATTCATGGTACCGATGAAGAAGGACGCTTAGGCTCACCCGCATCACATGGTTGTATTCGTATGAATAATCAGGATGTTATTGATCTTTATCAAAATATTTCGGTCGGTACTTTGGTCGTTATTCTTCCTTAAACACACAATACTCTGTTGAAGCATCAGGATGATGAGTACATCAATAGTTTGTGTTTTAATCT
>JAGLDQ010000114.1 GCA_023145535.1 Cocleimonas sp.
TCTAATATCACATGGGATTTAGGAACAACGGCCGTTAGTTCAAATATGTCGTCCGAAGAAAACTGTAAAGGCTCAGCCGTTGCAAAAGCATCGTTTATTCACAGCGCTTACACGGCTCTTGAGCAAGATATAGCTAAAGGTGAAGGACAGCATTTGAATGCATTGATGGATATTATGAAATGTGATGCAAAAGTTCGTCAAGATGTGGTTAAATCAATTCGTACTGATTTTGCTAAGACCGTCAGTACGGTTGCTTACTCAAAAGCATCAGCACAACAAAAATCTAAGCAGCTTTATAATATGACAAACACAGGCAAAGCCGCTTCATGTGGTACTAAGATCTAAATACCGTAGAATAATAAAGTCGTTATCGGGACGGTTATGTAACTATCACCGCCCCTCGCTTCCTTAATTTTGTAGAATATGAAGAATCCAGCCTTATTCGACTTACCTTAGCAACGCAACAAACGATCAACGCGTAGCCGCTCTAAACGCCACTATCTCATCAATCACATCTTCTTCTTTAAGCCCATCGCCACTGGTCAGCTCCTTCTTTTTTATATCAATGATTTCAGAGAGCTTTTCCAATTTTTTAGTAATCACTGATAGTGCCATTTTTTTTTCTCCAAGGCTTTTTTCAGCTTGTTGATATTTCAACTTTATTGCTTCTAGCTCTTCCTCAAGCTGGTTTTTTTTCACTTTCATCCTGTCAACATTTGACATATAGCGCCCCAAATCATCAGGGAAAAAACTATCGGCCTGCAATTGCGAGAATAATTCCTCTTGATGCTGTAAGCGCCACTGTCCATATTGTTGCAACTCATTATATTTCTCGGCGGATTCCCGCTCACAAGCCAGTAAATACGCTTTACTCTTTTGTAACGCAATGGTTGCCCCTTCTTTCCGCCGCTTTCTTAAGGCTTTTAATTTTTCTAAGCTCATTGAAGAATCTTCATTAACGCTGGAATAGAGGCTGATGCATCCCACACTTCATCCGGTTTTTGTGTCAAAAAATCATTAATAGCCGCTATTTTTGCGAGTGCTTCGTCTCCCTCAGGATCAACTCCCGCCTGATACTCACCCACACGCACTAAAAACTCTATTTCCTTATGCTTCGCCATTAAACTACGTATTTTTGCAGCGGCTTCAATATGCTGTGGATGCACAATAGCAGGCATCACACGACTTAGACTTTGCAATATATCGATGGCGGGATAATGATTTTTTGATGCCAGATCTCGTGATAAAACGATATGTCCGTCCAGTAGTGAACGAATTTCATCGGCAATGGGATCCGACATATCATCCCCTTCCACCAGAACCGTATAAAAAGCAGTAATCGAACCTTTATTAGAACGCCCTGCCCTTTCCACGAGTAAGGGCAATTCAGCAAAAACAGAGGGGGGAAATCCACGGCGTGCGGGGGCCTCACCTGCTGCCAAACCAATTTCACGTTGCGCGCGAGCAAAGCGCGTTAATGAATCCATCATTAATAAAACATTTTTACCCTGATCACGATAATACTCGGCAACGGCAGTGGCAACATAAGCCGCTTTTAAACGTTCAATGGAGGGGCGATCTGACGTTGATACGATGAGTACTGTTTTCTTCATTCCCTCTTCGCCCAATGCATCTTCAATAAACTCTCGAACCTCACGCCCACGCTCACCAATTAAGGCAATCACATTGACATCAACTTCGGCATGTTGCACCAGCATACTCATAAAGAAACTTTTGCCAACTCCAGCTCCTGCAAAGACACCCATGCGCTGCCCTACGCCACAGGTTAATAAACCATCCATTGCTTTAACGCCTAAGCCCATTGGCTCTCTGATAATGTCACGATCCAATGGCGAGGGCGACGGCGCAATAACAGGATAGCTTCCGTCAAGATGCACCTCATCCCGCCCCCCTTTATCAATAATATTACCCACACCATCCAACACACAGCCAATCAGCTCATCCCCCACTCCAACATGCAAAGATTTGCCCGTTGCAATAACAGCCGTACTGGTTGACATACCCCGCATATCGCCAATCGGTGCAAGTAGGACTTCATTGTGATCAATGCCAATCACTTCTGCTGGCGTAACCGCATCGGAAGCATTATTTTTTAAGATACACAACTCGCCAATACTGGCTTGTGGCAAAATAGCGCGCACAACAGTCCCGGCAACCTGCACAATACGACCCTGTAACATTAGTGGTGGAACATCTCGAACTGCATCTTGTAATCGTTCTGGTATATATTTAAAAGACATAATGCTAATTACCCGATGCTTGCAAACGACCCAAAGGGTTCAAGCGTACTTCTGACGTTAGCTCTTGAAATGACAGCACAGGAATCACCACCATTTTAGATGCAAAATAAGTACTTAAGTGACGACGTAACTCCATTGAAGTGACGACCACAGGACGTGCGGTTAAATCGCTTTGATTTTGCGCGGCTTCTTCATTGTTTTTTAAGGTTTGAATAAAGAAGTCCGATACCTCGGGTGCCAAATCTAAAAAAGAACCCGTTGGCAATTGGCGAATACTGCCTTTAATGACATTCTCCATTTCAGGATCAAGTAAATAAACGGGTAATGTTAATGAGCCATTTGAAAATTTATGACTAATTTGACGTTTCAATCCTATACGCACATATTCTGCCAACATCGGTATATCTTTTTCTGTCTCGCCCCATTCAATAAGAGACTCTAATATCTGGCGCAAATCACGAATAGAAATACCTTCGGATACCAAACGCCTTAATACATCGGTAATTTTTGGTAAGGGAACCAATCCTTGTGCTTCCCTTATTAACTCACCAAAGCCCTGCCTTTCTAGTTTATTAAAGAGCATATGCACTTCTTGCACACCAACAAACTCAGAAGCGTGTTGACGTAATGAGGAGGACAAGTGAAACGCTAGTATCTGTGCAGGATTCAGTGTTTTAATTTTCTGACTTTCTAAATTTTCGGCATGTTCCTTCGCAACCCAAACCGTTGGCAGACCTGGCAAAAAACTATCACCCGCTTGATGCGGTATTTGTTTATTATTCAGGTTTTCAGGGGAGTCATTAACAAACACTTGCCCTAGCCCTAATTGCCCTTTCGCCACAGGAACACTTTGAATAAAAATCTTATATTCGTCCTGCATACCCTGCATTAAACGAAAACGAATACCCGGAATGGGAATTCCCATATCCAGATAAAACTTTTTACGTACGCCTGTAAATTCATTGTGTAACACTTCTGGTGTTAAATGCTGTTTTGCCTGATCCGTTAATTCAACCAAGACAGGCGATACTTCTTCATCATCTGACTTATTAGATGCCTCCGCCGCTTTAAAACGCGCCTGATCGACACTATTTGCACCAATTAACGATGTCCCCCCTGTTTCTTCAAATTTATGCGCTTGCACTTGGCGCATTAACATCCCTGTCAGTCCTAACACAAAACTGAGGAATAAAAAGACGATAAAAGGAAAGCCTGGGATCAATCCCATAATAAAAACAACGCCTGATGCAATTAACAAGGCATTAGGTTGAGACATCATTTGGTTGCCAATATCTTGTCCCAGATTGGTATCTTCATCCGTTGTAACACGGCTAACGATAATTCCTGCGGTGATAGAAATAAACAGTGCAGGAATCTGTGATACCAAGCCATCACCAATGGTTAAAATTGAGTACAAGGCACCCGCATCACCAAAAGACATATTTTGCTGCATCATACCAACAGAGATACCTCCCAGAATATTAACAAAGATAATCACCATACCGGCTATGGCATCCCCCTTCACAAACTTCATCGCCCCATCCATTGAGCCATAAAGCTGACTGCCTTTTTCTAGGTTGTTACGACGTAAGCGCGCTTCATCCATCGTGATAGTGCCTGAGCGCAAATCACTATCAATACTCATCTGTTTACCGGGCATCGCATCAAGTGAAAAACGCGCACTAACTTCGGCAATACGTTCTGAGCCTTTGGTAATAACAATAAACTGCACAATGGTAATAATAAAGAAGATGACAAAACCAACCACGATATTCCCTCCTACCACAAACTCACCAAAGGTGGTTACAATCGATCCTGCATCGGCTTGTAGCAAAATCAATCGCGTTGTAGAAATACTGAGAGCAAGGCGAAACATGGTGGTAAG